>JAUIME010000918.1 GCA_030433195.1 bacterium | reverse complement strand
GCAGCATGGGGTCGCGCCACACCTGCTTGCCGGTCGTGGCGTCGAGGCAGACGAGGCCGGGGCGCACGCGATCTTCGCCGTCGAAGACGTAGAGGCGTCCGTCTCGGTGAACGGTGCCGACGAACTCGAGAGAGAGGTCGTCGTTGCGCCAGAGGATCTCGCCGCTCGCTTTCTTGGTTTTCGGGTCCATGCGGAGTTCGACGAGGGCGCAGCCCATGCCTTTGTCGGACATGATGAAGACGCGGTCGCCGACGAGGACCGGGATGCAGGCGTTCACCGAGTAGAACGTGCGCGCACGCCACGGGATCTCGAAGTCGACGGCGCCGTCGCGCGGATCGAGGGCGACGAAGGCACCGACCGTCGGCTTGCTCTTGCCGCCCGTGAGGAGGAAGACCCACGGACGACCGTGAAGTTCGGCCGCGATCGGTGGCGCACAGCTCGCGCCGCCGGTCGCCTTGGCGGCCCAGATGCGCTTGCCGGTCGCGAGATCGAGCGCGACGACGCAGGGTCCGCCCGACTCGGTTTCCTCGCCGCGCTCGCGCTTTGCGCCGAGGTTGACGATGAGTCGATCGCGCCACACGAGCGGAGTCGAACACACGCCGAAGAAGCTGTCGGGGAGGTCGAACTCTTCTTGCAAATCGCGATGCCAGATCGCTCGGCCCGTCGCGAGGTCGAGGCAGTAGAGATCGCCCGCGACGTCGTGCACGAAGACGCGATCGCCCGCGATCACGGGACTCGTGCGCGGGCCGTCGTTGCCGATGATCTCGCCGTCGAAGTCGCTCTCGAACCGGAACTCCCAGTAGCGCGCGCCGTCGGTGGGGCGTAGGCATTCGACGATCGCGGTGTCGCCCTCGAGATGCGTGTAGACGAGGCGGTCGCCGGCAATCACGGGGCTCGCGTATCCCTCACCGCGTTCGATCTCCCAGAGGAGCTTCGGTCCCGCATCGGGCCACGTCTTGGCGAGCTTGGTTTCGCGCGAGTGGCCGTCGCGGCGCGGGCCGTAGAGCCACGGCCATTCTTCGGTGACGGCGTCGGCCGTGCGCGGCGCGGGCGATGCGTGGACTTGGCCGCGCGGGTGCGGCTTTGGCTCGGCGGGCGATGCGGCCTTGCCGGATTCGTTCGCATGCGGCGATGTCGCGAACGCCGTCCCCAGAGACGCGGCGACGACGAGCATCGAGACGTACAGTGCAATGCGGCGGATCGAGAGCACGGCGATTCCTCTAGAAGTACGTTCGAGTGAAGGCCGCCGGGCGCCTCGCGCCGAAGCGGTGGTATGGTGCAGCGCAGGCTCGGCGCGGCCGATGGGGCCGCGATGGCTCCGCCTGACGTGGGCGGCATCGTACCCGCCGGACTCGGCCGGAACAAGGCGACAACCGCGATCCCGATCGATCGAGAGGACGGAGGCCCCGTGTCGGATTCCAAGGCGAATCAGGAAGTCCGGGCGGCGCGAAGAGCACCGACGCCACGGTCGCGATTCTTGCGCGAAGTGCTGCCGATCACGCTCTTGATCGCAGCGCTCGGCGTCACGACACTCTTCGCGTACCGCTACGGGGTCTGGAAGCTCGAGCACGAGGAGACGTCCGAGTATTCGCACATCCGCATTCGTCGCAAAGCGGACGTGCGGCGGCTCCTGTTCGTGCGCGACAGCGGAACGGAGGTCATCGAGAGCAGCATCGACCTCGACGACCCCGCGACGCTACAGCTCACCTACACGCGCTCGATGTTCGCGAGCTACTGGCTCGCGCCGAATCCCGAGCGGGTGCTCATCGTCGGGCTCGGCGGCGGCGGGATGGTGCACTTTCTCCGCAAGCACGACCCGGATTTGCGCATCGAC
>JAUIME010000917.1 GCA_030433195.1 bacterium | reverse complement strand
CGATTCGTCGAGTTGAAGGCTTCGTACCGCGAGGCGCCCGAATCCGGTACGATGTACGAGGTGGATGTCCGGCTCGAGGTTCCAGACGGGAGAGTCACCATGCGCCGTACTGTCGGTAGATCGTTTGTCGGCGGGGCATTCTTCTTTGGCGTGGCGCTGCTAATCGGCGCCTTTCTCGGAAGTGGCGCCACTTGGATCGCGATGCGCTCCACTTTCGATTCGACCGATGCGCACAATCCGATACGCGACTCCTCCGGCAACGTCGCCCGTACGACGAGCCCGCTCGACGACGACGCCCCACGCACCCCCACGCCCGCCGTCACCGAGTCATGGGAGACCCGAGTACCCACCCGTGAATCCTCGACATCAGCCACCGGCCACGTCTCGGGGCGTATCTACCGAACGGACGGTTCGGCATTACACGGCGCGACCGTACAGATCGAAGGGCGATCCGCGACTCCTTCGGTGACCACCGATGACGCGGGCCGCTACACGCTCGAGATCCCCGAACGCTCGTCGGTGAATCTAGTCGCCCGAGCACCGAGTTACGAGATCGTCGCGGCCGCTGGATTCGCACGGCAGAACGTTCGAAGCGGAACTCGCGTCGACTTCATCGCCAAGCGTCTCGTCGAAGTTCCTGTCGTCGTCGTTCTCCCGGACGGAGTTCCCGCAAGGCAGGCGGATATCGAGATCACTTCCGGCTCGAGTCTCGACCGCTCGACGCCGACACGTAGGCAAGTCGAGTGGACATCCGCGACCCCGAGACTGCGTGTTCCGATCGGCGACCACACGGTACGCGCGAGAACTGCCGACGGGCTCCGGTCCGAGGCGTGTCACGTGCAAGTCCTCGACGGTATCCCGCCCGCCGAGGTGCGGATCGAGCTCGCAGCCACCAGTTCGATTCACGGGTTCGTCCATGTCGGCGACCAAGACCGCAACACACGCTTCATGGTCAGCGTCTTGTCGATCGCTAGCGACACGGACGTCTCGATGCTCCTCGGAGAGCAGTCACACCGCTCACGGTACCCGGTGCAACGGCTTCCCGCGGACGACCGCAGCTTCGCCTTCGAAGGCCTCGAACCGGGCAACTACGCGATTCTTCTCTATCGCGAATCCGAGGTTGTCCATGCCGTGCCTGTCAGCGTCAGCTTCGGTATCCACACCGTCGATCTCGTTGCGCCGCCCTTGCCACGCGACGAGACCCTCACGTTCTACGTCACGGACGAGCGCGGCGATCCAGTAGACCGCGCACGCTTCCTCTTTCAGTACGACATCGTCGGCCGGCGTAGTGGTGGGGGAATGTCTCCCGTTGCCCCCCAGGGGAACGGGGTCTACATCGTCCGCCCCGGCGCCGACATCCGGAGCTTCCTCGACGGCGAGTCCGAAGGATACTGTCGCGTCGCCGTGAGTCGCCGGGACATCGGCGGCGAGCGCATCGATCTCCACCCGGGAGGCCCCCGCGAGTACTACGTCACACTCGACGAGTACGACCGCGTCAAGCTCGGCGTGGAGTTTACGGACCTCGCCTCGTCGGATCCGATACAAGCCGTACGACTTCGCCTGGGAACCGTCGAAGGTTCCAAATACCCTTCCAGCCACGGTGCTCGTGTCGACGCAAGCGGCAAAGCCTCGATCCGCTGCAACCCCGGCTCATACGATCTCCTTCTCGAACTCGATGTGCGCGGCGTCCGATCTCCTGTTCCGTTTCATCACGAGGCCGTGCAACTCATGCCGGGGAATCCAACGCTGCGACTCGGCTTTCCGGATCTCGACCCCCTCACGATTCTTCTCGACGAAGCGGACGCAGGGAGATTGCAGATGAACGCGATGGACATTCCCGGC
>JAUIME010000916.1 GCA_030433195.1 bacterium | reverse complement strand
AGCGCCAGGCGAATAAACAGATCTTCATGATCACGGACGGCAAACCCTCGGTGATCACCGAGCGCGGTCGCATGTACCGCAATGCGTTCGGGCTCGACCGGCGCATCGTGAACAAGACGCTCGAAGAGGCCATGCGGTGTCAACGCAAGGGGATCGTCATCACGACGTTCATGATCGCGTCCGACCCGTACCTCAAGGAGTTCGTCGAAGACCTGACGCGCGTGAATCGCGGGCGTGCGTATTTCTCGTCGCCGGACGACGTCGGGAACTACCTGCTCGTCGACTTCATCCGCAATCGCACGCGGCGCGTCCGCTGAGGCGCGTCGTTCCCGTCTCCTGACCTACCCGCAAGAAGCGAGGTCCCCGTGAAGATCGGATCCTATGACGTACGCATGATCGAGTCGGGGCGTTTCGCGCTCGACGGCGGGGCGATGTTCGGCATCGTACCCAAGCCGTTGTGGGACCGGCGCGCGCCGGCCGACGACCGCAACCGAGTCGATCTCGCGACGCGCCTTCTGCTGCTTCGCGGCGAAGATCGGGTCGTGCTCGTGGACACCGGCATGGGCGACGACTACTCCGAGAAGGAGCGCGACATCTATAAGATCGACCAGGAGCACTCGTCGCTCGCGCGCTCTCTCGCCACGGAGGGGCTTTCGCCCGACGACGTCACCGACGTCGTGCTCACGCACCTTCACTTCGATCACGCCGGGGGCGCCACGCGGCGCACCGAAGACGGCGATCTCGTGCCGGCATTCGAGCGCGCGCGATATCACGTACAGCGGCGCAACTTCGATTGGGCGCGTGATCCGAGCGAGCGCGATCGCGGCAGCTACCTCGCCGAGAACTTCGACCCGCTCGCCGATGCGGGATGCCTCGAGCTTCACGACGGACCCGGTGAAATCCTCCCCGACATCTTCGCGGAAGTCGTCGACGGTCACACGTTCGGACAGCAGGTGATTCGCGTCAGCGACGATGCGGCGACGCTTCTCTACTGCGCCGACCTCCTGCCGACGGCCGCGCACGTCCCGGTTCCGTACGTGATGGGATACGACCTCCAGCCGCTCGCGACCGTGCGCGAAAAGCACGAGCTCTACGCGCGAGCGATCGAGAACGACTGGATCCTCGCGCTCGAGCACGATCCGACGACTGCCGCGATCCGCATTCGCGAGGGGGCTCGCGGGTTCGAAGTCGCGGAAATCGTCACGATCGACTGACGCGTGCCGAGGCGACTCGGGTCGCGAGTGACTGCGTCACTCCGGCGAAGCGTCGCTCCCGGCGCTGTCGAAGCCGACCACGCGTTCGATCTCTCGTTGAGCGATCGGGTGATAGCCGGATCGAGCTTCTCGGTACACGCGCCGCGCGAAGTCGGCGGTCGCGGGGTTCTCGACGAGGTCACCGTAGAGCGGAGTCAGGAACTTCTTGCGACCGACTTCCTCGAGGAACGCTTCGATCGCGGGCATCGCGGGCTCGTAGTTGTTCCGTGCGGCGTGCCTCGACCATGCGAAGAAGATCTCCGAGTTGCCGCTTGTCGTGAAGCCGAACGCGTCGTCGAGAACCGTCATGCGCTCGGCGCCCATCGAATGCGGCAGGGCGCGAATGAACTGCAGCCAATGCGTCGTGCGCCAATCGGCGGTGTCGAGCGAGGCGGGATCCTCGCCGCTCGTGAATCGCCAGACGGCGTCCGCCACGGCTTCGAACTCGTCCGAGTGGGGCTCCGGGCAGTTCGCGGGGAGGCCCGGTTCGTAGAGCCACTCGTCGAGGCCGATCGTCTTCTCGAGCGTCGGGTCTTCGTCGAACAGCCGCGACCGCATCTCGTCGGCGAGTTGCGCGGTGGTGAGATTG
>JAUIME010000915.1 GCA_030433195.1 bacterium | reverse complement strand
ACATCCGGCAATCGTGCGAATCGGTGCGCCCGGCGCGCTTGAGATTCTCGTAGAACGCACACTCGTGCAGCCGCATCGTGACGTGATCGTCTTCTTGCAGGATCTCGAATCGATGCCCATAGAGGTGCGCCATCGCTTGAAACACGGACGCCTTGTCTTCACGGCTCTTGCCGTCGAGACCGGCGCTGTGCCGCCAAGTACGCGTCGCGATCTTGAACTGACCGACGAACACACGCACGTCGAGCTCGAATCCCTTCTCGAGGCCGAGGGCTTCCACGGCGTTCGTGAACCACAGCCCGTCGAGCGTGACGAGCATGCGACTCGTGAACTCCGCCTGCCGCTTCCAATCCACGGGGGATTCAGTCGTCGACGAAACTCGCGGCCGACACGCGTCGATCGATGGACTCGGTTCCATGCGTCTCCTCTCGCTTCGTATGCGATACGCGCTTGCCGTACGCACCCGCCGTACTCCGCGCGCCTCTGGATTCCGTCGTCGTGTTCGAACGCGGCAGCGCGTCGGCTGCCCCGTTGCTCGCGTTGCCGTTCGCAACACCGCCGTCATCTGGAGACTCGTCGACGCGCACGTAGTCGGGGTGCTGCGCCTCGAACGTCTCGTGAGCCCGCTTCGAACCACGGCCCGCCGACGCAGCGAGGAGCATGCCGCCGCGGTAGTACCCGAACGGAACGACGTGGGCGCCCTCTTCGATCAAGCGCGGCTTCATCTCGACGTGCTTCGCGGGCAGGTCGCTCCAGTGAACGTACGGATACGTGTGATGCAGGGCGTGGTAACCGATGTTGAACATCGTGTAGTTGAAGAACTTCGATACGAAGCAATTCGAATGACGGAGCGAGTGCTCGCCGTTCGGCGCCTCGCGCCCCGCGTGCTGCGCGTACATGCCGGCGCCCATCACGACGACGTTCGCGATGTAATGCGGCAGCAGCCAGAGCCAGACCGCCATCCAGAAGTCGACGAAGAACGGGGCGAGCCACAGCGGCGCGAAGATCGCGAGCTCTTTGACGGCGCGCCATCGCAGTCGCTTGCCGCCGCGACCGGCACGGAAATCCTGCCAGAAGTGGACGGCATACCGGAACGGCCAGTGCAGCAGGCAGTACTTGTAGTAGTTCTCCCATGTACCGTCGGACTTGCGTCGCGGCAGTGTCCAGTCGGTGGGACCGAGCACGTGCGCGTGATGCACGACCACGTGCGAGTAGTCCCAATAGAACGACGGCCAACCACCCGTGACCGTCCACAACCGACCGAACCAACGATTCATCCACGATCGTCGAAAGATGCGACGATGCGTGTGATTGTGGAAGTTCACGCCGACGTCGATGCCGGAGATCCAGCCGAGCATGATCGCGCTCGCCGCGATGAATGCGGCCTTCGACACTCCGCTCGTGATGCCGGCGCGCTCGGGATGCAGGTACAGCCAAAACGCAAGACCGTACGCGGCCACGACCAGCACATGAAACACGATGCAGTGGATGTCCTTGGGATGTGCCAGGATCGGTCGGCGCCCGGCCTCGGCTCGCAAACTCGTGATCACGTCCCCTCCTCTCCTGACCCGTGGGTCATGTTGCGCGCTACCCCAATCGTGCGACGACGCGCCACCAAGAATACGCGAGGACGAGGCTCACCCACGGTCCCCACAACATCGTGCCGCCGATGACGACGAGCGCCGTGATCGGGAACAGCGAACGTCCCGCGACGCGCGCTGCGGACCGGACGGGTTTCAACCAAGCCCGAGCCCCGCGCGCCCGACTCCCGGCAGCCGATGCCGCCACCGTGTCGACGTTCGTTTCGACACGATCGGGCACGGCGGTCGGCGGCGGCTTCGCCTCG
>JAUIME010000132.1 GCA_030433195.1 bacterium | reverse complement strand
CCTTCGACGAGCCCGCGCGCCGCATCGAGGTACGACTCGCGCAGCTGGTCGAACGAGATGTTGCGGAAGCCCGGGTTGTTCACGTCCGGCGAGAGCGACGCGGTGCGGCTCGTCGGGCCGAGCGTGCCGGCGACGTAGCGCGGTCGCGACGGATCGGCGGCCTCGACGGCATCGCATGCTTCCCGTGCGAGACGCGCCGACTCACGATTGAGCTCACGCACGACCGACTCGAGACCGTACTCGGCTTGCGACACGGTCGTCGAGTTGAACGTGTTCGTCTCGACGATGTCGGCGCCCGCCTCGAGGTACTTGCGATGGATCTCGCGGATGATGTCGGGCTGCGTGATCGAGAGCAGGTCGTTGTTGCCGCGCTGCTCCTTCGCATGGTCCGCGAAGCGTTCCCCGCGGAAGTCGGCTTCCTCGAGCGAATGCGCCTGGATCATCGTCCCCATCGCGCCGTCGATGATGAGGATGCGCTCGTCGAGCAGCTCGGGGAGTCGTGCGATGCGTTCGTCTCGGTTCATGATCGGTCGGTTCCTCTCGATTTCGTGGCGCGGCCTCGGCCGTGCGCACGTCCGTTTCCATTCGTCGCCGCGCCGTCGTCGGGCGCCGCGAGGCGCCGAGCGTGCACGGTCAAGACTTCGAAGTGTGGCGGCCGCTTCTCGCGCGACGTGACGTCGCACGTGAGCGCTTCGAACCCCGCGGCCGCGAGCATGCCGCGCAGCTCGTCGGGGTCTTGGCCGCTGTTCACGTGATCGTAGCGCTCCACCTCGGCGTGATGCTCGTGCTGCCGCAGCGTGACCGCGAGCAGGCGTCCACCGGGACGCAGCACGCGCGCCGCCTCGCCGAGCACGCGCGCGGGATCCTCCGCGTGCACGAGCGCGCTCAGCAACAACACGTGATCGAAACGCTCGGCCGCGAACGGCAGCCGATGCATGTCGCCGCGTAGGAAGCGCACCGTCGATGCGGCCCCGACGCGCCGCGCAGCCGCCTCGAGCAAGCGCGGCGACCGGTCGACACACGTCACCGACCTGGCGTGCGGCGCGAAGAGCTGCGCGAGCACGCCGTCGCCGCAGGCGATGTCGAGCACGTCGCCGAGCGCCGCGAGGCCGACGACGCCGCGCGCGAGCGACTCCCACGTGCGACCCGGCGAGTAGTGGCGCTGCATGGTTCCCGCCACCGACTCCGCCCAGCTCTTGTCGGCGCCGCGGCCCGCGACCGCGTCGCGGGCGCGCGCGCGATCCTCGGCGAGGATCGGATCCTCGGTCGACTCTCGAAGCGACCGCCACAGACGCGCGGGCTCTCCGACGAGTCCGCGCGGATCGACCGCGTAGAACGCCGAGGTGCCACGCCGCCTCACCCTCACGAGTCCCGCCTCACGGAGCCTCCCGAGATGCGTCGAGACGCGCGGTTGCGGCAAACGGGTGATCTTCGTAAGCTCCGCGACGGTAAGATCTTCCATTTCCAAGAGCGTCAGGAGCCGCAATCGCGTGGGGTCACCCAGTAACCGACACAGGTCGGTCGTGGCCGCGAGATCGAGCTGAGACGGCTTTGCCATGAGTTATTATCGTTCCATTCGGATGAAGAGATGAACGAATCTACCCCGGACGCCGGATCCCGTCAAGGAGAGCCCGAGAGCGGTCTGCCCCGCTCGGCGTTCGAGGGGATTCGTGCGGTGTTCTTCGACCTCTTCGACACCCTCGTCGAGGTCGATCCGAATCGGCTCCCGATCGCGCACTTCCACGGCATGGAGATCGCCACGACGGCGCCCGCCGTGTTCGAAGCAATGCGCGAGCTCGACCGGTCGCTCGAGTTCGAGACGTTCTTCGTCGAGTACTCGCACGTGAGCGAGGCATTCTGGGACGAGAAGAAGGAGCGGGGCGTCGAGCTCCCGGGCGCCTTGCGCATGGAGCGCGTGCTCGAGCAGCTCGGCATCGGCCGCGCCGCGCACCGGAAGCGGGACGGCTTCCGACTCGCGGAGTGTCACATGCACTCGTTTCAGCGGGCGGTGGTTCCGATCGAGGGCGCACGAGAAGTGCTCGAGCGCGTCGCCGCCGCGGGGCTGCCGTGCGTGTTGATCTCGAACCTCGATTTCGCGCCCGCCGCTCATTCGATCGTCGATCGATTCGGCTTCGCGCCGTACTTCGCCCACCGCGTCATCTCGGAGGAGGTCGGGCTGCGCAAGCCGCATCCGAAGCTCTTCGAGTCGGCGCTCGAAGCGGTCGGCGTCGAGGCGGCCGCGGCACTCCACGTCGGCGACGATGCCGAGGCCGATGCTTGGGGCGCGACCCAAGCCGGCCTGCGAAGTGTTTGGATCGATCGCAAGAACGTCGGCTACTCGCTCCCCGATCCCGCGCCCGCGTACCGCATCGGAGCCCTCACCGAACTACTCGACGCACTGCCGGAGTGACGCGCGAACCGAAGCGACCGCGCATCACCTCCGCGCGTTCGGCTCGTGCAAGAGACGCTCGAGCGCTTCGGCGAGATCCCGCAGCACGAAAGGTTTCGGGAGTGCTTCGACAAAGCCGTACGCATCCGGGTCCGCCAGCGTATCGTCGTCCGAGTAGCCGCTCGCCACGATCGCACGCACGTCGGGATCGATCGCACGAATCTTCGCGAGCGCCTCGCGTCCGCCCATGCCGCCGCGAACCGTGAGATCCATGATCACAGCGTCGAATGGTCGATCTTCTCGCATCGCCCGCTCGTAACTCGCCACCGCCTCCTCGCCCCTCGACACGACTTCGACGTCGTAACCGAGCTGAGCCAGCATCTCCTCGAGGACGTCGCGCACGAAGTCTTCGTCGTCCATCGCGAGAACTCGCGCCGTCCGCGCGGCGTTCGGGGTGCGCGCCTTGGCCGACGCCGGGGGAGTCGCCGCTGCTTCGGAACGGCTCGCCGCGGGAAGCTCGACACGAAACGCGGCGCCGGCGCCCGGCGTCGAGCGTACCGTGATGCGCCCCTCGTGATGCCGCACGATCGAGTGTGCGATCGCGAGCCCCAACCCGCTGCCGTTCGGTTTGGTGGTGAAGTACGGATCGAAGACCCGCGCCAGATTCTCCGGGTCGATACCGGGGCCTTCGTCGCGCACTTCGATGCAGACCCGTCTCCCTTCGCCCGCGGGAGTATCGACGTTGTACGCCTCGAGGGTCACGCATCCGCCGTCCTCGACGGCCTGCCGAGCGTTGAGCAGCAAATTCTGAATGACCTGCGCCATCTGACCGACGTCGATGTCGACGTCGTGCAGGTCGTCGGCGATCTCGATGCGCGCCTCGACGGGGCTCCCGTGAAGCACGAAGTCGGCCGACTCCCGCAACAAATCGGCGATTCCCGCCGCCTCGCGCACGGGTGTGCCGCCCCGCGAGAACGTGAGCAGTTGCTGCGTGAGCCCGCGCGCTCGATGCGTGGCCGCGACGGCGCGATCGATCGCTTCGCGCGCCACCCGCGGATCGGTGGCGCTCGACTGCGAGAGCGAGAGATTGCCGAGGATGCCCGTGAGCAGGTTGTTGAAGTCGTGCGCGATCCCGCCCGCGAGAAGACCGACGGCTTCGAGTTTCTGCGATTTGGCGATCTCCTCGTGCATCGCGTCGAGCTCGCGAGAGCGTGCTTCGACCGTCGATTCGAGTCGACGCGAGTAGCGGCGTTGCATCATGTGCGCCGCCACACCCCATGCGATCACGGCGAGAAACACGAAGAGCCCCGCAATCGTGACGCGACGCGCCCACCACGCAGGACGAATATGCACGTACGCGGAACGAGCGATCTCGCTCGTGCCTCCTTCCGCGTCGATCGCTTGCACCTCGAAGCGGTACCTGCCCGGAAGGAGGTTTGCGTAGCGCACCTCTCGCTGCGGATACGGGACGGGATCCCGCCACTCGTCCTCGAGCCCCTCGAGACGTGTGCGGAACCGGACGCGACGCTCGTCGCGAAACGCGATCGCGCGGAACCGAAAGACGAGATCGTCGAGCCGGTGCTCGAACTTCACGTCGACGTCCGCCGGCCTCACCCCAGCATCGGTGACGATGTCGAGCAGCGTCAGCAGCGGCGGCGGAATGTCGGTCGGTTCGAGCGAGCGATCGTAGATCGTCAGACCGCGGTCGGTGCCGAGCCATACGCGCCCGGCCTCGTCGACGACCGCGGCGTCGCGGTTCGCTTCGACGCCCAACAGACCGTCGCGCGGCAAGAGCTCGTGCAGAGTCCCCTGCCGCACGATGCGGAACCCGCGATCGGTGCCGAGCCACGTCGATCCCTGGTGGTCGCGCGTGATCGAGTAGACCGGTCTGCGGAGCTCGGCCGAGCAGTCGGCCGGACGCGCGTACGAATCGCCTTCGGCACGCATCACGCCGTCGAGTGTACCGACGAGAACGACGCCCGGTGCATCCTCGAACAGCGAATAGACACTGTCCGCGTCGCGATCGCCCGAGGTTCGCTGCTCCACGCCGTCGGGACCGACCTCGTAGATCCCGTCGCGCACCGTCCCGACGACGATGCTCCCCCACGACGTCGCGAGCAGCCGCCGTACGTAGGGCTCGGTCGCGGGAGAATCGGTCAGCGGCACGCTCTCGAACGTCTCGCCGTCGAACCGGAAGATTCCGTGTTCCGTTCCGGCCCAGATGCTCCCGTCGCGATGCTCCACGACGCTCGTCACGGGATGTCGCTTTGCGCGCTGCTCGAGGTACCACACGGCATTCCAGTTCTCGTCGAAGCATGCGAGCCCCCGCATCATCGCCGCACACCACACGCGCCCCTGGGAGTCCTCCTCGAGATCGATGACGCGCCGACCGGGGACCTCGCCCCCGATCGAGATCTTCTCGCAATCGGGAAACCCGACCGAAAGCGCGCCCTCGTACCCCAGAACGACCTCGCCGGATCGCGCGAGCAACACCGCGCTCACTTCGTCGTAGACGAGCCCTGCCTCGGCGTCGTAGGCGGCGAGGTGTCGACCGAGAATTTTCGTCACGCCGCGCAGGCTCGCGACCCACATGCTCCCGTCGCGGTCGAGCGTCAATGCCGTCACGCCGTCGCCCGAGAGTCCGTTCTTTCGCTGCATCTCGTCGACCCCGGAATCGGGGTGAAAGTAGAACAGCCGCCCCCCATAACCGAAGTAGAGGCCTCCGCTCGGCCCGGCGCACGCCACGGTCGCCGCGACGATGTCGCCGAGCTCTCGAAGTCCGTCACCGAGCGCGACGAATCCGTCGGCAACGAGCCTCCCGATCCAGTCGTCTCCGACGACCCATAGCGATTGCCCGTCCCGCGACGCAGCCACGCTCCGAATCGGCCCGGGCGGTAACTCGTCGCTCGCCACTCGACGCGCGACGTCGGTCGCGGCAGGAAGTGTGAAAAGACCCGTGTCGGCCGCAATGAAGTAGGCGTCGCCGAGTGTGGTCACGCCGTACACCCGCGTCCAGGATCCGGCGGCGACATCGTGCCATCGGCCTTCGTGCATCCGGTACAGGCGTGAGTCACTGTCCGCGACGAGCAGTTCGTCGCCGATGCCGGCGGCGAGAATGACCTCGCGGAACGGACTCGCCTCCGCGTCCTCGACTTCGTCTCTGCTGACGAGGGTCCAAACCTCGTCTCGCCACTCGTAGCAGCGAAGCGGAAGCTCGCGCAAGATAGCGCGCACGACCCCGGTCGTACTCGCGACGATCGGACCGAAGCTCTGCGCGGGCAGGCCTTCCTCTTCGTGGCATGCGTGCCACTCGGAGCCGTCGTACCACACCACACCGGTACGCAACCCGAACCACATGCGCCCGTCACTCGCTTGCGCCATGCCGTGCACGTTCGAGCTCGGCAAGTGCTCGGTTTCCATGTAGACGTGGACCGGGTATCGTTGGGCGCCGGCCCGGGGAGCCGCGACGAGCGCGATTCCGAGAGCGATCCCCGCGAACAGGGTGAAGCGCAGCAGTCTCATGGGGCGTCTTCGCACGAGAGGTCCTCGCCGGCAGCGTCGGCCGCTTCGTGTCGGATCGTCCGAGTCGTAGCTGGCTCGACATGCTCACGGGAGATCCGACAGTCAGCCGGAATCCGGGGCACCCGGGGAGCGGGTCGAGCCGGGACGGCCCGAGGGTACCACAAGGCAGGGGCGAGCGCCCCGGAAACAGGTCCTGAAAGCATGCCGCTGAGAATCGTCGAAATCCTACTGCCGCAAGAAGACGCGGAGCGCGTCGACCCCGCTCTGGCCGATCTCCCGATCCACTCGAAGTGGGCGCGAGAACTCGCGGACGGCCGGATGTCGGTGGCCGTCCTGATCGAAGCCAATCAAGCCGAGGTGGTTCTCGATCGACTCGACGAGAGGTTCGCATGGGGAGATCGAGCGAGGCTGTTGCTGCTGGACGTGGAGGCGACGCGCCCGAAGATCGATGGGCCGCCTCCTCCACCCGACCCGCCGGCAGCCGAAGCCGTCGCCGAAGCCGCGGATGCCGCGATCGGTGCGAGCGAGGTTCCCGCCGCCGAGTCGATCCCCGAAGTCGCCGCGGGTCACATCGCTCAGGGTGCGTCGACGCTCGCGCGAAATCCGCCCAACGAGCGAGCCGACGAGCGAGCCGACAAGCCAGCCCCCGAAGCGGTCCGCAACGCCGCCGCGACGGAAGCGCGGGAGGAGCCGCGGCCTGCTCGCACGAGGCTGCCGGACCGCATCAGTCGCGACGAGCTTCTCGAGGCCCTGCTTCCGGGCACCCGGCACTCACTCGTCTACTTCGTGACGATACTCCTCTCGGCGACGATCGCCGTCGTCGGCATCATCCGCAACGACGTCGCGATCCTCGTGGGAGCGATGGTGATCGCACCGCTGCTCGGTCCCAACATGGCGCTCGCGTTCGGGAACACGCTCGGCGATCTCGAGATGATCCGCGGAGCCTCCCGTACGGCGGTGAGCGGATTCGTCGTCGCGCTCGCGTTCGCGATCTTGCTCGGCTTCGTCCTCCCCGACGACGCCGGCATGGAAGCGATGCGCTCACGCGTCGAAGTCGGCTACGGAGACGTCCTCCTCGCGACTTGCGCGGGAGCTGCCGGCGCGCTCGCCTTTACGTCGGGCGTGCCCGCGGGGCTCGTCGGCGTCATGGTCGCCGTTGCCCTGTTGCCGCCGCTCGTGGTCTTCGGGCTCCTCATCGGTCAGGGCAAGTTCTCCATCGGGATCGGCGCAGGCCTGATCGTGGCGACGAACGTCATCTGCGTGAATCTCTCCGCGATGCTGACGTTCATTTTGCAGGGGATTCGGCCGCGCACATGGTGGGAGGCCGACCGTGCCCGCCGCGCCCGTCGACGCGCCGCGCTCGTTTGGGGACTGCTCCTCGCCACGCTCGTCGCGATCATCGCGACGACGTCTCTGTCGGGCTGAGGACCGGACGCGACCCGGCCGGCCGCGCCGGGTCGCCGTCTCGCCCCATGCTTTCGCTTCGCCGCGCGCAGCTGTTCCCTGCGCTCAGCGTCGCCGTGCTTCGATGCCGATGCGTGCATCACCTGGCGCGCACTGCGGTGAGCGTTCGCATTGCAGCGATCGCATCGACAGGTCTCGAGGCCTTCGAGCGGGCACGCGGCAACGAACCGCGTGAGGTAGGAGGTTGCTCTCGGATCCTCTATTACTAAGTGACGACAACCTCGCCTTTGTTACACCGAACTTTCAAAAGTTTTTCCGGGTCTTCAACGGATCGCGCAATCGGTAACACCGAGGCCATCGCGGCGACACCGCGGCGAACCCGCCCTCGTCAACGACTCGGACCGGGCTCGAAGAAGTAGCTCGTCTGATTGCCGCGACCTTCGATACGGATCGTCCCGTCCTCGCGGATCTCGACGATCGCGAAGGCGTTCGCATCGGGTCCGGCGCCCTCGATCATTCCGCGCAGCGTGACGTAGGGGATCCGATCCCGCACTCGGCATTCGTTGCGGTGCGCGTGCCCTTGCAGTACGAGCCGAACGACGCGTGATCGCGCGATCCGCTCCCTCACTTCGGCGCCGTTGCTCACCGCGAAATCGCCGGTGGTGTCCACGCGCTGATGAACGAGCACGACGGCCGGCGCGGGCGAGGATCCGAGCTCACGTTCGAGCCGCTCGAGCTCGTGCTCGGGCACGGCGGTGTCGGTCCACTCGAAGTTGCCCGCAGCGTACGCGACCCCGTCTTCGCGATAGCACGCATCGACGGCGACGAAACGCAAACCTCCCTCCTCGAACGCGAACGGCGCGCCGCGCGTTCCCGTGATCGACTCGAGATCGTCGCGCGTGAGGCGACTGAGGCAGTGATTCCCGAAGAGGAGGTGGCCGTCGGCGTCGTGGTCCGCAAGCACGTCGATCACCCGACGCAGCCACTCTCGCTCGAGCTCGGTGTTCGGGGCTTCGTCGATGAAATCGCCCAGTCCGAGGACGAAGTCGACGGATTCGCTCCGGAACGCATCGGCCGCAACGCGCAGCTTGTCGAGCGAATCGCGGTAGTACCGCGTCCCGGCGGGCGCCTTGTCGGCGTAGTGAACGTCCGTGAAGACTCCGAATCGCACCATGACCGACAGCCTAGCAGCCGCTGAGAAGCAGGCGCGAGTCGGAATCGCAGCGTCGGGTCACTCGTCGTCTTCGAGGAGGGCGGGTTCGTGGACGCGACGACGGCGTTCGATGGTCTTGCCGAGCAAGCGCAGCAACAGACGGCCCGTGATCTCGCTCTTCTCGATGCAGTCGTCGGCGCCCTCGCGAAGCCACTGCACTTCGTCCCGCTCGCTACCGCCGTGCGTCATTCCGACGAGCGGCATGCTCGGGATTCCCCGCTGCAACGCGCGAAGTCGCGCGAGCCCGGATGGCGGGGCAAGGTCGATGAGGATGATGTCGTACTCGCATCGATGCAACAGTGCGAAGACCGCCGCGAGATCCGCCGCGGTCGCGATCTGGCAGCGTGACCGAGATGCCTGGAGCAATGCTTCGCGCACGCGTCGCAGGTCATCGGAATTGTCATCGACGAGCAAGACTCTCATACGCCATCCTCCACAGTGGCAACGGCACCGCTCCCGTAAGATCGACCGATGCGTCCATCGAACTTGATTGCGGAGCCGCCGACGCGGGGAATCGTCAACGTCCGACGAACGAGCCGCGTCGCGCCGGACGCATCGAATGCAAAAACGGTCGTCCAGTTGCTCGTCGAGAACCGACACCGACGAAGGCCGCGCTTCCGACCGCTGCCTCAGTCGGCCGGTTGGCTGACCCCGGTCGACCCGGCATCTTCGACGAGGGGATCGGGATCGCGCGAGTGTCCGCCGGGGTGGGCCCGTTCGTGGTCGGAAGGCTCGATGTGCGTGATCACGTGCACTCGTGTGCGGTCGATCGCGTCACGAATCGCCTCCTCGATGCGTGTCGCGCGCGCGTGCGCCTCCGAGGTGGCGAGATGCCCTGGAACCAGCAGGTGCGCTTCGACGAAGACCTCGTCGTTGCTGTCGCGGTGACGAAGGTGGTGAAAACTCGTGATCTCACGCTGCTCGACGGCGCGCTCGAGCACTCCGAGGACGGCCTGACTGACCTCGGGATCCGCACGATCGAGCAAGCCGTGGAACGAGCGCCGCATGAGGCCCGACGCGCTGAACAGGATGTGCAGCCCGGCCGCCATCGCGATGATCGGATCGAGCCAGGCGATGCCCGTGAGCCATACCACCGTGACTCCCGCAACGACCGCGAAGCTCGTCCACATGTCGGTGAGCACGTGCTTGCCGTTCGCCTCGAGCACGACCGACCGATGCTTGCGTCCCACCGATACGAGCATCCAGCCGAGGCCGAGGTTCACCACGCCGAGCGACCCCGTGATGACGATCCCCACTCCGAGCCGTTGCAGTTCGGGCCCTTCGATCAGCGCTTGCACGGATTCCCAGAGGATCGCGAGCGCCGTCGC
>JAUIME010000131.1 GCA_030433195.1 bacterium | reverse complement strand
GGCAGCCGAGCCCCGCCCGAAGTGGCTCGTGATCGTCTACCGCGATTACTTCCTCACCGACCCCACCGCCAACACGCAAGACAACTTCGCCGAAGACATCCGTCTCGTGGCCGGCGAGGACGAACCCCTTCTCGAGGAGCTCACCTACGACCGTGTCTTGCCGCCCTTCGAAGCTGCAATTCGACGCCGATGGCCCGTCTACCACGACCGCCACCGTCACCGCACCGCGATCGAAGAAGGAGTCCGCGACACGGTGACCTCCTGGTTCGGAGACTCGACGAACAAGCTCGCCCGCAAGGCGCTGCGCCCCCGCGGATCCGACCGCGACCACATCATGGGAATCCACGTCGCGAACTCCCTCGAACGATGGAAGGATCGACACGACTTCGCCGCCGAAGTCGAAACGTCGTACCTACCCCATCTCATCGACCTCGCACACACGAACGACGTCGGGCTCGTCTTCGTGAAGAATCCGATGATGCTGCACATTCTGATGCCCCACGAAGAGCCCGAGCACTACCTTCGCTACGCGCGCGAACTCGAGGCCTACCTCGAAGCTCGCGGCGTGCCTCATCTCGACTTCAGCTACGATCCGCGAATCCGCCCCGAGCACTTCCTCGACGGCGTCCATCTCAACAAGAAGGGCAAAGCCCACTATTCGCGGATCCTCGCCGAGGCGCTCGAGCCGATCTTCACGCGCTGACCTCAGCGCATTCGGCACTCGCGCACCTCGGACACGAAGAAGATCGCGTCGATTTCGGACGAGAGAACGGCATTGCCGCGGTGGGTCATGAACCGCACGGGGCGGCTCGCCGCGAGATAGGACTCGCGAGGGTCGCCAGAGTGGAGCGGGAGAAGCAGCGCGGGGGCGATTCGGGCTAGCAGGCTCTCGACCGTTCCGGGCAGACTCGGGAACGCCTCCACCGGATCGCGTGCGCGGGGATTCCCGTGACGTCCGTGATCCGCGAGCATCCAAATCGCATAGACCTCACCCGGGTACTTCCGCGCGACATGGCTGCCGACCGACGGCCACATCTCGAAACCGGGACTCGAGATCGTCGTCGAGTCCTTGGAGAGGTGCATGGCGTGTCCGAGGAGAATGAACTTCTCGTTCTCGTCGGCCGCCGCGACGATCTCGTCGAGCTGTCGGATCATCACGTTCTCCCGTCGAACGAGTCCCTTCCTTCGCTCGTCGGATCCGATCGGTTTCTTCAACGCGTCGACGAAGGAGAGTCCCTGCGCCATGCAGCGAATCATCCGTTTCAGCTCGGAGGTGCGCGAAGCACCGAGCGCGTCGCGCGCCACGACAGCCTCCTCGTCGAGGAAATCCGCGAGGTCGAGAAGGCGCTCACACTCGGCGATCCGGGACTCCCCAGGCACGCGCGCGAGCTTCTTCAGAATGACCTGCACGAACGGCGCCTCTTCGTCACCACTCGCGAGCATCTCCCGAACATCGGCGTACCCTCCGCCCGGCTTCATGCTCACGTCGTAACCGAACCATCGCAGGGGCGGCTCGGACTCCGGCAGACGCTCGTTCATCTCTCGGATCTGCCTCAGACACCAGCGACTCCCCGAAGTCACCTGCTTTTCGAACTCCGCGTGCCGGTGATCGGTCCAACCCTCGACCGAGTCGTCGCGATCCTCGCGCTGGTCCCCGTCGTACCCGTAGAGCGCGACGCGGTCGAGCCACGACTCGTCGCCCGTCGCGACGTAGCGGTCCATTCGGCGCGCATCGGACATCCCCATCTCCATGCCAATGGAGCGAAATCCCTTCGTCGCGAGGTAGCGGATCAGGATCATGCGGAAGTCGTTCTTCTCGTCCATGAAGTGATCGGACTCCCCGAGGTAGACGAACCGCTTGCCCTCGAGCGCCTCGTCGAGAACGCCCAATCGATCCGGGTCGATCGCGCGCCAATCGAGCGTCTCGAACCGAACGGCCCGTTCCCCCGCCCAGTCGACGAAGCTCTGCTCGGCGCTCGGACTCGGTTCCCCACAGTCCCCGCACGTGGCCAAGATCGCGATGAAAAGCGGCCACCAGCGCACAGGCGAAGCGACTCGAACTGTGAAAGCAGCTCTCATGATCTGGTCCTCGAAGGGCAGCCCGGCGAAATCGATCGCGCATCGAACCCGTCGTCGAGCCTACACGACACCGCGTCGCGACTCAAACGACGAGAAGTAGCGAAGCGTCCCCGTAGCGCACGTCTGCGGCGATATTCACATCGCGGTCGCAATTGCGCATGCCGCACTCGAACAGGCCGGTGAGAAACGGGCGCGAACTGGAATCGGTCTCCGGCCGCTACAGAAAGCCGCATCCATCTGGGCCCGCGGCTTGCGTTGGAAGCACCTGCGGGTACTGAATCCTCGCCGTCTCAGCGGATTTCGTTCGTGCGAAAGAGCGCTATGGGGCATCAAGAGCCCGAACTCGCATTCGACGACGTCTCGAATCCGTGACACGGTGTGCCCTCTTCACAAGACCGTGACAGATCCGTTCCTCCTTTCCGAAGCGAGGCGATGATGAACCGATCTCACACGCCCCCGTCTCCGGCGGCTTCGCCGACCGTCGAGCCCCGCGAGGTCATGATCGACGGCAACGAGGCCGTCGCGTCGGTCGCCTATCGCGCGAGCGAAGTCATCGCGATCTATCCGATCACCCCCGCATCCGCCATGGGAGAACTCGCGGACGACTGGGCCGTGCACGGACGCCCGAATGTCTTCGGCAGCGTCCCGATCGTCTCCGAGATGCAATCCGAGGGAGGCGCGGCCGGGGCAGTCCACGGCGCCTTGCAGGGTGGCGCCCTGGCGACGACATTCACGGCGTCGCAGGGCCTCCTGCTCATGATCCCCAACCTCTACAAGATCGCGGGTGAGCTTACCCCGTTCGTGCTGCACGTCGCGGCACGGACGATCGCCACGCACGCCCTCTCGATCTTCGGCGACCACTCGGACGTCATGGCGTGTCGCGGAACCGGCTTCGCGATGCTCGCGTCGAACTCGCCGCAGGAAGCTCACGACCTCGCCGCGATCGCCCATGCCGCGACGCTGCGCGCGCGCGTCCCGTTTCTGCACTTCTTCGACGGTTTCCGAACCTCCCACGAGATTCGACGCGTCCGTGAGCTCACCGATTCGCAACTCGATTCCTTGCTCGGTTTCGAGCCGATCGTCGAGCACCGACGACGGGCGCTCAATCCGGAGCGCCCCGTGATCCGCGGGACGGCGCAGAACCCCGACACCTTCTTCCAGGCGCGCGAAGCCGTGACGCCCTACTACGCGTCGTGCGTCGACATCGTCGAGCAGACGATGGACCGATTCGAACGCGCCACGGGTCGAGGCTATCGCCCCTTCGAATACATCGGACACCCGCAAGCAGAACGAGTCGTCGTACTCATGGGATCGGGCGCGGAAACCGTGCACGAGACCGTCGAGCAGCTCGTCGCGCAAGGAGAGCGAGTCGGTGTTGTGAAGGTGCGCCTGTTCCGGCCGTTCGCGATCGACCGTTTCCTCGCCGCCCTTCCGACCACCACGCAACGGATCGCCGTGCTCGACCGCACCAAAGAGCCCGGCAGCGCCGGGGAGCCGCTCTTTCAGGACGTGCTCACCGCCATCGTCGAGGACTCCGACGAAGCGGCCCCTCGATTCGCCAAACGCCCGCGAATCCTCGGCGGACGCTTCGGTCTTTCGTCCAAGGAGTTCACTCCGGCGATGGCCAAGGGCGTCTTCGACGAGCTCTCGCGCGACGAGCCGAAGCGCCGCTTCACGGTCGGGATCGTCGACGACGTCAGCGGATCCTCGATCGAGTACGACGAGGAGTTTCGCACCGAATCCGAAGCCACCACCCGCGCGGTCTTCTTCGGGCTCGGCTCGGACGGCACCGTCGGCGCGAACAAGAACTCGATCAAGATCATCGGCGAGAACCCCGCGATCCATGCGCAGGGGTATTTCGTGTACGACTCGAAAAAAGCCGGTGCTCGTACCGTCTCCCATCTGCGATTCGGCCCCGAGCCGATCCGGGCGACGTACCTCATCGAGCGAGCGAACTTCGTCGCGTGCCACCAACCGAGCTTGCTCGAGACCATGGACGTCCTCGAGTTCGCCGACCGTGAGGCGACGGTGCTCCTCAACACCCCCCACGCGGCCGACGAGGTTTGGCGGCACTTGCCCCGCGAGGTGCAAGAGATCATTCTCGAGCGGGAGCTTCGCATCTACGCCATCGACGCCGTCCGGATCGCACGCGAAGCGGGGCTCGTGGGACGCATCAACACCGTGATGCAAACCTGCTTCTTCGCGATCACTCGCGTGCTCGATCTCGATACTGCGCTCGCCAAGATCCGGGCGGCGATCGAATCGAGCTACGGCAAGAAGCGCCCCGAACTCGTGAAGCGCAACCTCGCCGCGGTCGAGAGCACACTCGCCCACCTCGTGGAAGTGCCGCTCGACGGAGTCGAACCGAACGGTGCGCCCCGCCCGCCGGCCGTGCCCGACACGGCGCCGAACTTCGTGAAGCGGGTGACGGCCGCGATGATCGCGGGCCACGGCGACCGGCTCCCCGTAAGCGCCTTCCCACCCGACGGCACCTGGCCCACCGGCACGTCGCGCTATGAGAAGCGCAACCTCGCCCGCGAGATTCCGGTATGGGACGAGACGATCTGCATCCAGTGCAACAAGTGCGCACTGATGTGTCCGCACGCCGCCATCCGGCCCAAGGTCTACGACACCGCGAGCCTCGAGGGGGCACCGCCCACCTTCAAGAGGACGCCGTCGCGCGGAGTCGAGCATCGTGGGCTGCTCTACACGCTGCAGGTCGCCGCCGAGGACTGCACGGGCTGCTCCCTGTGCGTGGCCGTCTGTCCCGTGAAGGACAAGTCGAATCCCCGCCACAAAGCGATCGACATGCATCCACGATCGTCGCTCGTCGACGACGAGCGCGAGAACTACGATTTCTTCCTCGGCCTCCCCGAGCTCGATCGTACGACGGCGCGCCTCGAGCCGAAGGGGACGCAGCTCTTGCAGCCGCTCTTCGAGGCCTCGGGCGCGTGTGCGGGCTGCGGCGAGACGCCCTACGTGAAGCTCGTCACCCAGCTCTTCGGCGATCGCGCCGTGATCGCGAACGCAACGGGCTGTTCATCGATCTACGGCGGCAACTTGCCGACGACACCGTACTGCACGAATCACGAGGGGCGCGGACCCGCATGGTCGAACTCCCTGTTCGAGGACAACGCCGAGTTCGGGTTCGGCATCCGGCTCGCCGTCGACCACAAGTCCGCGCGCGCCCGTTCCCTGGTGACGACTCTCGCGAAGGACATCGGCGCGGATCTCGCGCGCGACATTCTCGAAGCGGAACCATCGGACGAAGCCGGAATCGCGGCTCAACGGGCCCGTGTCGTCCGGCTGCGCGAAGCCTTGCGGTCGATTGGAGCGTCCGCCGCATCCGAGCTCGCTTCGATCGCGGACACGCTCGTCGAGCGCAGCATCTGGCTCGTCGGGGGCGATGGATGGGCCTACGACATCGGCTTCGGCGGACTCGATCATGTCCTCGCCTCGAACCGCAACGTCAACATCCTCGTGCTCGACACCGAAGTCTACTCGAACACCGGCGGGCAGCAATCCAAGGCGACGCCGCTCGCTGCGGCAGCGAAGTTCGCCGCGGCCGGCAAGGAGGTCGGCAAGAAGGACCTCGGCATGATGGCGATGAGCTACGGCACGGCATACGTCGCGCGGATCGCACTCGGCGCGAAGGACACGCAGGCCGTGCGCGCGATCCGTGAGGCCGAATCCTACCCGGGCCCGTCGCTCGTGATCGCCTACAGCCACTGCATCGCACACGGCTACGATCTCGTCCATGGCGCCGACCAGCAAAGGCTCGCCGTCGACAGCGGACTGTGGCCGCTGTTCCGATTCGACCCGCGACGGATCCGCGAAGGGAAGCCGCCGCTCTCGCTCGACTCGGCTCCCGCGAAGATCCCGGTCGAGCAGTACATGCGCGGGGAGGCGCGCTTCCGCATCGTCGAGCGGCTCGACCCCGCACGCTTCCGCGAACTCGCGCGTAAGGCGCAACGCGTCGAAGCCGAGCGCTTCACGGTCTACGAGAACCTCGCGAGAATCGCACTGCGCGCGGAGGGGCACGACGACGCTCCCCCGAGCGAGCGCCCCACGACAGAAAACCGCGCCGGCGATCGTACGACCGACACGGTCGACGGCGGCACGACACGTGAAGCGACGGGTACGTCGGTCGACCCGGACGCGTCTCGACCCGGAAGGTGACGTCATGGATCTTTCCACCTGCTACCTCGGACTCGAACTCTCTCATCCGCTCTTGCCCGGCGCCTCACCCTTGGCCACCGAGATCGACTCGGTGCTCCGCCTCGAAGACGCCGGCGCGAACGCGATCGTCATGAACTCGCTTTTCGAGGAACAGCTCGCGCACGACGAGGCCGCCATGACGTTCGCAGTCGACCGTCACGAGGATTCGTTCGCCGAAGCGAGCGACTACTTGCCGTCGGGCGACGCCTTCTGGCTCGGACCCGACGAGTACCTCGACCAGATCCGTCGAATCCGCGAGCGAACGGCCCTCCTCGTGATCGGCTCGTTGAACGGTACGACCCTCGGCGGATGGGTCGACTACGCCAAGCAGATCGAGGAAGCCGGCGCCGCAGCGCTCGAGCTGAATCTGTACTCCGTACCCGATATGGCCGAAGTACCCGCGGCATCCATCGAAGAAGAGTCCGAGGCGATCGTACGCGAACTGAAGCAGTCGATCGGCATCCCGATCGCGGTGAAGTTGTCGCCGTTCTACACGTCGCTGCCTCACTTCGCCCGTCGTCTCGATCTGACCGGGGCCGACGGTCTCGTCTTGTTCAACCGCTTCTACCAGCCCGATCTCGACATCGAGCAACTCGACGTGCGTCCGTCCTTGCGCCTATCGGACTCGCACGAGCTTCGCCTCCGCCTGCGGTGGATCGCGATGCTATCCGAACGCGTCAACGCATCGCTGGCCGTGACCGGAGGCGTCCACACGGCCGTCGATGCGATCAAGTCGATCATGAGCGGCGCGCATGCGGTGCAAATCGTCTCCGAGTTGTTGCGTCATGGTCCCGGTCGACTGTCCGAGGTCCTCGCCGACATGACGCGCTGGTTCGAGGACCACGAATACGAATCCCTCGAGCAAGCGCGCGGCAGCCTGAATCTGAAGCGATGCCCGCAACCCGGTGCTCACGAGCGCGCGAATTACTTCCAGGTCCTTCGCAGCTACCGTGAGCGCGCGTTCTGAGGAGAATCAGCGGACGGCGGCTCTCCTCACAATCCCTCCACGAGAATCGGTCGGGTTGCAACCTCGGGACCTCATCGGTACGGTGTTCGGCTGGAGTATGAGGGGTCCCACCGCGCAGTGCCGGCTGCCGTTACGGGCGCCCCGGCGGCGACCTACCGTTGGGGTCGCGTCGTCGCGAGCCGAAGATCCTCGAGCAAGGAGAATGACCATGTCGTGCACAGAATCCGCCCCCGGTATGTCCAGAGGACGTGACCGCCGCGCACGCGGTGTCACCGTCACGGTGGCCGCGATCGCTCTCGCGCTGTTGCTGTCGCCGTGCGCACGCGCGCAGACGCAGTCCGAAGTCATCACGAAGGGTACGGACCGACTGATCGACCTGCAGGCGGACATCCTCGCCGACAACGCGGGCAACGGTGCCGAAGGATCCGAGACACCCGACGATCCGGACGACGGCGGATGGGACTTCACGATCGCGCTCGGCGAGCCGAGCCACTCGGTCGGCGCGAGCCCGACCAACATCTACGGCGCGTGCGCGCTCGGTTCGGCGCTCGGTTTCCAGCGGGGAACGAATCAGCCACGCGCGCTGCTCGGCCTCATCGACGCCTACCAAGGATTCGTGGCGGACCCGACGATCAACTCCGGCCCCGATGCCGCGTTCCTCACGCAGCTCTGGAAGATCACCGGAGACGAGACCTATCGCGACTTCGCGCGCGACAACTGGTACAGCGCGCTGAACGACATCGGGGGCGATCCGTTCGACCCGCGAGCCACGGCCGAAGCGATCCGTGACAGCCGCAGCGGACAAGGGATCCCGGGCATCTATCCTTGGGATCTGTCGCTCTTCGTCATCAGCGCGATCGCTCTCGAGAAGGCGTATCGCAACAACGAGTTCCGCCCGCAGGCGGTCGCGATCGCCAATGTCATCTCCGAGGATCTCGTGTCGGCCAACCCGCTCTTCGACATCTCCGACCCGACTCAGAACTTCTACGACATCGGTCTCGCCGGAATCGTGATCGCGCTCAAGGGAACCGGCGTGCTGCCGTCGATGGCCGACTCGACGCGCGACCTGATTCTATCGAGGCAGAACGTCGACGGTTCGTGGGGCTTCAGCGACAACTTCCCGACCGCCTCGTACCAAGAGACGGCGTACTCGGTCGTCGCGCTCTTCCTCTACCGCAACCACACGCCGTCGCGGGACGCCCGCACCGCCGGCTCGACGTTCATCGCGACGACGCAGCTCCCCTCCGGTGGATGGGATCTCTACATGGACGGTTCGACCGAGCTCACCGAAGCCAACGGCGAGTGCATCCTCGCGGTGTCGCTCGTGAAGCCGTCGAGCACGTTCGCGAGCGAGCCGCCGCTGCTCGAACCGCGCCCGCACCACCTGCCGATCGCCCGCCCGTTCAGCCTCTGGGAAACCGGCCGGTAGTCCTCGAGCAGCAACCGAACGAGAACGACAGGAGCGGCCGAGTGCGAAAGCTCGGCCGCTCCGGTCATGCTCGATCGAAGCGAGACGGCGATGGCCGCTACGCCAAGGTGAAGCGGCTTCATTTCGATCGCAAATGTCGAACGAAGTTCGGCTCGAACGCGACATCGAGGCACGTGAAGCAGTCGTGAACTCTCTCGGACGCCTCACAACTCCCTGTTACGGAACGACGTCGACCGAAATCGCGTTCGTCGTGCTCAGCTGCCTCGGGCTCGTCGCGCCGGGATCGACGATGATCCCCTGTACGGTCAACCTCATTCCGACCGCGAGCGAACCGAGCCGCACCCCAACTGGAGCCGGCGACGGGTCCTGAAGTGGCGTTCCGAAGTAGGTGCTCGAGCCGAGGAGCGTTCGACGACCGAGGTTGTTCAGCACGATCACCGGCGGTGTCGGATTTGGAAGGACGAAACGGCTACACGTCGTTCCGATCAACGAGGGAAGCGGGGTCCCACCACTCGATGCACCGGCTCCCAGCGCGGCTTGTACTACGAACCGACCCGACCCGCCCATCGGCGGTTTCCGAAGGGTGAGGATCACATCGGCGTCTGCGGCGATCGTGACGCTCCTTCGAGCGTTTCCCGATTGGCCGTTGACGGTCAACACATCGTTTGGCGACCCCGTCCCCCCGTTCACTGTACCGTCGAAGCATGTGAGCCCGGGTTTGCCGTAGATCACATAGGACTCTCCCGCCCCACCTCGATTGGCGGGCGAACGACGCGAAGCTCCTACGATGATGTCCGCGAAGCCGTCGCCATCGAAGTCTCCCGCTGTGGTGACATCGTAGCCGGCCCAGGCATTCTCCTCGAATCCCCACATCACGAAACTTCTTCGCCCATCCGGCACACCCAGGGGCACTCGTCGCGGGACATTCGGGAGCGCGGCGCCTGCGCTCGGAAGCGTTCTCCCTCCAAACACGACATACGCAGCCCCACTCTCCGGGTCCTCGCCATCAGCTAGGAATGCGCCCACGCCCAGGTCATCGAAGCCGTCTCCATCGATATCACCGAGATTCGAGAGTTTGCTGCTGAACTGATCGTCCGCGAACGGTGCGACGATGACGAACCCGTTCGTTCCATCGAGCGACGACAAGTTGAATCTCGCTGGGAA
>JAUIME010000130.1 GCA_030433195.1 bacterium | reverse complement strand
CCTCCGTCCTGCCCTGTCGTGATGGATGCGAAGAGCAGCAGGAGGAGCAGAACCGTGGCAGATCGCGAGAGGCGCAGGAGTGTTCGGTCGGGCAGCATGGGAGATCCGTCGATCGAATGGGTGAACGGTGGGGGGATACGTGCGCGGGGGGCGCGGTTTCCTTCGGCTCGATCATTGTCCATGAGGGGGGAGGGTGTTTCCAGTCGCGATCTACAAGATTTCTCGCCGGTGTGTCCGATACGTATCCTCGAGGATCGACGCGCGGTCGCGCGGGTCGAAGAGGCCTGCGTTTTCGGTGACACAAGGCGGTCGGGGGTTTATCTTTGGGGGACTCGGCAAGAACCAGGAGGAATCTCATGCAGCGAGCGCTCGTGTGGGGCGGCCTCGTCACCTCGCTAGTGGCGATCACGATTTCAGTTTATGCCGTCGGTTGGACACGTTCGGACTCGTCGACTCGATCCGGTCTGCCCGGCGTCCCCGCCGACGTGGGGGTGGCGATCGCAGACCTCGAGGAGCGTATCTCCAAACTCGAGGGCACTCGCGATCTCGCTACCGCCCGGGCATCCGAGTCGATCGTCGAGCGTACGAGGTCGCGCGATGACTCGGCATCGGAGCACGAGACCCGCGAGCTACAAAGTCGCATCGAAGAAATTGCGGCGCGCATGTCGGAGCTCGAAGACGTCGAGACGATGGCGGCGATGGTGCGCTCGGGTGAAGAGCGTCTCGTTCGGCGGGAGCGCGATGCCGCGCGACTCGAGGTGCTCGACCGTTCGCGACTTCCCGGCGAGCGCCTCGATGCGTTGAATCGGCTCGACAAGCCGGTTCGGCAGGACGACGAGGTTCTCGAGGCGATGTGCGAGATCGCGATGGACACGAGCCTCGATGGCAAGGTCCGCACCCGCGCGATCGAATCGCTGTGGGGATTCCACGACGAGGGCGTGAAGCGAGATATGCTGCACATTCTCGACGTGGACGGCGATCCGGGAGTCCGCGGCGCTGCGCTCTTCTCGTTGTATTCGCACGCGAAGGACCCCGTCGTTCTCGATACGATCCGAACGGTCGCCGATTACGATCGCCATCCCGGAGTGCAGCGCAACGCCGTAACGCTCTTGTCCAAGCTCGAATGGTCCGAGAACTCCGGCGGCGACGGCGGGAAGTAGTGACGCTTCCGCCGGGCCGTGGACGTCAGATCGAGGTCGTTGTCGGCGTGAGCCGCGAGGAGACTACCCCATGCAGCAGGAAGACGCCGTGACGAGCGAGCGATTCGTTCTCACGGATGAGCAGATCGCCACGGCCTTGACCGAGACCGTACTGCGCGCGCAGATCGAGATGGCCGGGGGATCCACGCAAGGCGGGGTGCTCGGCGGAATCCTCCAGGTCGACCGTGCGTTCGAGGGTGTCGAGCGTTGGGGCTTGCGCGCCGTGTTCGCAGGTATCCCGCTCGCGCTCGGGCTGTGGTTGTTCTTCGTCGGCGACAACCGGTTCCTCGGCGGTCTGTTGATCCTCGCGAGCCCGGTCGTGCTCCTCGCCGTGATCGTCATCCAGCGGCTCTTCTCGGGCATCGGCCGATCGATCGACTCGGCAACGAATCCGATGATCGCGAAATCCGGCGGAGCCCGCCTGCGCAAAGCGATCGAGCAGGGAAAGGTCCGCGTGCTCAAAGGAACCGTGAACGCGGAGCTATCGGGCGATCGATTGACGGCCGGCAATGGCTCGACAACCGCCACCATCCCGTCGATCCGCACTGCATGGCGCGCTGACGCATCCGCGTACCTCGTGCTCGCCGCGAGCCGACCGAACCTCCGACCCGACTTCTCGCAGTTCGTCGTGCTCCCGCGAGACGGCAAGCTGGCGAAGGTGATCGCGGAGCGGGTGCGGTAGGCGCCGCGTGTTCAAGGGGGCCGAGTCGGAGGGTTCCAACGAGCATTCCACCCTCCGCTCTCCCCGATGCGCAGCCTTGATCGAACGTCGCGAGCGACGCTCGGGCACCTGCCCCTCAGGTCTCTAAGTGCCTTTCAGCCTGTCGGTTGGTACAAGGCGCGAGAGGTTTCGGCAATCCGATATCGAGGTCCGAGGACAGATCGATCAGCAGCCTGCCGCTTGACGTACCCATAAGTTGTGGCTTATGATTTGTCCATGCAGAGCGCAATCGCTGACGAGGACAGGATCTTCAAAGCCTTGGCGGACACGAGTCGCCGGGCGATCTTCGAGTCGCTCACGCGCGGCGAGGCCGCGGTGAAGGATCTCACGGCTCGCTTCGACATCTCTCAGCCCGCGATTTCCCAACACCTCGCCGCCCTGAGAGACACCGGTCTCGTAAGCGCCCGCAAAGAGGGGCGCTGCGTCTTCTACCGAGTCGAGCCGGGCGGAATCAAGCCACTCGTCAACTGGATCACGCACTACCGCGCGTTCTGGACGAAACACGTCGGGCGATTGGAGAAACTACTCGAGAGCATGGACGAATGAAGCCCATCGACAGGACGACGCCTTCGCAAACGGAGTCGATTACGTTCGAGTTCGACCTCGACCATCCACCGGCGAAGGTATGGCGCGCGCTTACGGAGCCCGCACTGTTGACGGAGTGGCTCCTGCCCACGGTTGGCTACGAGCTCGAGAAGGGCGCCACGTTCACGCTTCAGGCGCCTCCGCAACCCGGATGGGACGGCGCGGTGAACTGCAAGTTCGTCGAGATCGAAGTGGAAAGGAAGCTGAGCTTGACTTGGGGTGTGGGTGAACTCGACACCGTCGTGACTTTCACGCTTGCTCCCACGGAATGGGGCACTCGCCTCACACTGGTACAGACCGGTTTCAGGCCGGACCAGAAGCAGGCCTTCGGTGGTGCGCGCTACGGTTGGCGGATGATGGGCGAGAGACTCGTCGATCTTCTCGGGAGGACGGGATGAACATTCTCCTGTGGACTATCCAAGTCCTTCTTGCCCTGCACACCGCCGCTGGGGCGGCGTGGAAGTTCCGTCACTCGGCAGAGCAGACGATGCCTTCCCTGACGGCGATCCCCGACGGGGTTTGGCGCGGGATGGGCGCCGTCGAGCTGCTCCTGGGCGCATCTCTCGTCGTCCCAGCCCTCTACGCCCCCTTGGCCATTCTCGCTCCCGTCGCTGCCGCATTGATCGCGCTGGAGATGCTGCTCTTCTGCGCGCTGCACCTTCGTTCCAGCGAGTCGGGCGCCGGTCCCATGACCTACTGGATCGTCGTCGCTGCTGTGTGCGCATTCGTTGCCTATGGTCGGTGGGTCTTGTTTCCGACGTGAATCTGGTGCCGACACGAGAGGTCTGATGAGTTCGCGGAATCCCAGGGTCGATGCATTCGTGAGTCGGGCCAAGCAGTGGCAAGGCGAGATCAGGAAGCTGAGGGACACGCTCCTCGATTGCGGGCTCGACGAAGATCTGAAGTGGGGAAAGCCGTGCTTCGCGTTCCACGGAAGCAACGTAGCGATCATTCAACCCTTCAAAGAGCACTGCTCGCTCATGTTCTTCAAGGGCGCCCTGCTCGAGGACACACATGGCCTGCTCCGCAGCCAAGGGGTCAACACGCAATCGGCGTTGCGGTTGGAGTTCACCAGCGAAGCCGAGATTAAGAAGACCGTAGTGAAGGCCTACGTGAAACAGGCCATCGCGGTCGAGAAGGCCGGACGGAAGGTCGACTTCAAGGCCAAGCGCGAGCTAGAGCTTCCCGAAGAGTTGACTCGGATCTTGATGCGGAAGCCCAAGCTCGCCGAAGCTTTTCACGCGCTCACTCCTGGGCGGCAGCGGGGGTACGTTCTTCACTTCAAGGGCGCGAAGCAATCGAAGACGCGCACCGCGCGGATCGAGAAGTGCATACCGAAGATCCTTGCCGGCAAGGGCATGAACGACCGCTAGCTCCGGTGCTTGGGCTGCTGCCCGTCTACGATCGGTGGAGCGCTGCGCGAAGGTCGTCGTGCTCGAAGGCCGACGCCATGCGATCGCACTGTCGCGCCGTCAGCCCGATGCGAGCGGCTTCGTCGCGCCACGTGGTGACGGCATGCGCGACTTCTCGAGCGATGCCCGTCGCTTCGGGCTTGTCTAACTCGAAGTAGTCGGCGACGTTCAGCGCCAAGGTGAGCGAGGCGGTGGCGTCGTCGAGATCGATTGCTGTTGACAGCACTCTCGGTTTGATGTCGATCGGCACGGGATTGAGGTCGTAGGCGGGCGACAACCGCCATCCATAGGGGCCGTCGTAGAGGAAGCCGTGATTGCGTAGATGGTCGTCCGTATTCGAAACGAGGACGCTGAAGACGATGCGACGCCAGAGCTCGCGCATGTCTTGACGTGCGGAGGCGCCGCTTTGTCGCAGAGCATCGACGAACTCGAGATAGCTCCGCATCTCGTTGTCCGCCGCATCGAGCATGCTCATGGCGGAGACGAATGGGATGCGCTGTCCTACTGCACGATCGAAGCGGCGCAGAAGAAGAACGGACTTGTCCGCGACCGTCTCCAAGCGCCATTCGGGAACATCGATGCCCGCCTTTCTCGCGAGACTCAGTGCGACCGCTTCCCAGCGTACGATGTCGATGTCGTCGTCCTCATGCGGGAACTTCGCGATTGCGAGTTGGCCGTCGCGGTCGCGGACCGACGCTTTCGGGCGGGCGCCTCCCAGCGATGACCCCGGAGCGAGGAGCAGGCGCAGGTCCTCGTCACTGTCGGAATCGCCAACGACATGCTCGGCGGCCGAGAGTAGCCTTGGCAGTTCGACCAACGGCGGGATCGGAGTCGTGCTGTCGGAAGCGAGGAAGGGCCCTCCGGGTTTCATTGCGAACCGCAATGCACCTTGGCGAGCTTCGTCATCGACCATCAGGAGGTAGTCGATCTCGCGCAGTGTTCGCGGTGTTGTTTCTCCTGCTTGGTGTGCGCGACGTCGCTCGGCCCGCTGCATGAGGATTCGCCCCCAACGATCGGGTGCGGAATCACCGATCGCTCCGAACATCGCTCTGTCGGCCGGGGTGTGGAAAGGGCCGGGGCCCAACTGCAGCGCCGGCTCGAGCGCGAAGCGATCGGTTCGCTCCAGCCAGCCGTCGTCGTATTCGAAGCTCGCGCTATCGCGCCCTCGACGCTTGCGCGCCCACAACCGGCCGACCAGCAGCGGCGCTCCATCGAGGTCGGCGTGGACAAAAACCTCGCTCTCCATTACTCGTCACGCTCGCTGGCACCGCGCGAGCGTTTCTTGCTCGGCTGCCGGATCCGCTGCGGGAGCTTCTCGTCTTCCAACGCGAGTCCAACCGTGTCGGATGTCACGTCGGCGAGGTCGGCCAAGCGTTGATGCATGCCAAGAACGAACAGAACGGTGGCGTAGATACCGAGCGAAACGCCGGGCTCGCCTTTCTCGACCTTGTTGAGCGTCGTCCGGCTGATCGATGCCCGTTCGGCCATGATCTTCGTCGGGATGCGTCGCCGGCGACGGGCGTCTCGGATGTCCTCGCCGAGCTTCCGGAGAGCGCGGCGGACGGGTATGGGCATCGCCAGTGACTTGCGGTCGATCGCCATCGTAGTGTCCACGATCATGGTCAATAACGAATATTAGGTTCGGGTAGATGGACATGATATCCCATTGGAGAAGCCGCTGCGAGTGAAATGAGCCGAAGTTTCATTTAGCGCTCGCAAACCTGAACTTTAAGATCGTTTGTGTTCATTTTTGTGAATGTTAAAGTGGATCGCCGGGGTGAATGCCACACAAAGTGAGCCTTCAGAAGCCACCGAAGTGCAGCTACGGCGTCCTACGCGACGGCCTTGAATGCCGCGAACAGATCGCTCGGTAGCGGGACGTGCAGGCGCCAGGTGATTGCCATGGGGCGCTCGCCGGTGTGGCCGACGTAGGTGGCGGGGCCGAGGAACCAGAAGGCTCGCTCGGATTGCCGCATGCGTGCGAAGAGCATGATGTCCGAGCCCTCGCTCGCGTGGTTCTGGTAGCGCAGGCCCGTCTCATGGTTCGCCCGCGTGACCGATTGGCTTTCCCAGTGGATCAGCTCGCGCGTGATCGCGTAGTCGCGGTAGCGAGTCGTCGGTGAGAAGTGCCCTTCGGATTTGTCGAGCGTGAACGCGAAGAGGTCGGCTTTCGACTCGGGGAGCCAACGCACGCCGGTCTGCCACGCAGCGACCTTGGCACGATCGCCGCCGGCATCACCGAAAGCGGCGAGGATCTCGAGGCGGGTGTATCGTGCATGGACCTGTAGCGGCACGGTCTCGCGATCCGTGAGCGGGTGCGTGAGATGACCGATCGTGCGGCCGAGAACATCACACAACTCGGCGATCTCGCGCAGGACCTGCGGGTGCTTCCACAGAAGATCGACGCCGTCCTGTAGGCTTGCAGACTTCATCGACGGGACCCGAGTGAAGAGCGACGCGACGAGCATTCGAAGAAGACGCCGCTCGCGCTCGGGCAACATGTCGACACGCGGCGCCTCGCGTTGTCGAACGAAGTTGCCGTATGCGTGCGTGCGCACTTCGTCGTCGACGTGGAGCAACCGACCGATTCCGCGTCGAAGCGGCTCTTCGAGCGGCCCGCTCTCGAGGGTTGCGACGCCTGCATCCGCGCACATGTCCGACCAACAGCGGCTTCCGGGACCGTAGACATCGTCGACTTCGAGTCCGCTGTGCTCGAGGTAGTCCGCCAGTCGCGCGGCGCGCCCGGAGGCGATCAGCGCGCGTAGTTCGTCGACCTTCTGCTTCCATCGTGATGGGAGCGCGTCGCGGATGTTCTTCAGCACGACTTTCGATGCGACGGGGTCGAGCTCCATGTGGCATCCCGCCGGCAGGAAGGGAAAGCCGTCGCGGACTTGTTGCTCGACGTCCTTGCGCGTTCCCCCCAACAGCGCGCGCAGCCGACGGTCGAATCGAAACTCCTTGCGATGCTGTCCGACGAAATCGAGAACCGAGCAGGCCGCCTTGCCCTCGGCCAGGCGCAAGCCGCGTCCGAGCTGCTGCAGGAACAGAACCGGACTGTCGGTCGGACGCAGGAACAGGAGGGTGTCGACCGCGGGAACGTCGACGCCCTCGTTGAAGAGGTCGACCGAGAAGATCGCCCGAAGCCGTCCGTCGCGAAGGTCCGCGAGTGCTTTGGCTCGTTCGTCGCGAGGCGTTTCGCCGCTGATCGCGACCGCGGTGATTCCCTTCGCGTTGAAGAAGTCGGCCATGTAGCGGGCGTGCGCCACGCTGACGCAGAAGCCGAGGGCCCGCATGCGCCCGACGTCTTCGGCACGCTCGACGAGGTGGCGCACGATCAAGTGCGATCGCGCGTCCGATGCGACGAACAGGTCGGTCAGCTCTTCCGTGTCGTATCCGCGGCCGCGACGCCAGGCGATCTGGGAGAGATCGACTCCATCGTGCACACCGTAGTAGAGGAACGGTGTCAGGCGGTGCTGCTCGATCGCGTCCCACAGGCGAAGCTCCGCGGCGATGCGATCGTCGAACCACTGCAGCACGGGGAGACCGTCGGCGCGTTCGGGCGTCGCGGTGAGGCCGAGCAGCTCTCGCGGTCGAAGGTGCTCGAGCAAGCGTCGGTAGGAGTCTGCTGCCGCGTGGTGGAACTCGTCGATGATCACGACGTCGAAGTGCTCGGGCGGGAGATCGTCGAGACGATCGATCGTGTTCAGACTCTGCACCGAGGCGAACACGTGCTCGAACCGCGTCGGGCGATCGCCATCGACCCAGCGTTCCCCGAACGAAGCGTCGCGTAGAGCCTGGCAGAAGACCGCACGACTCTGGTCGAGGATCTCCTTGCGATGGGCAACGAAGAGGAGTCGCGCGCGGGGTAGCGTCTTGCGAAGCCGGATGTAGTCGACGGCCGCCATGACCGTCTTGCCGGTGCCGGTCGCCGCGGCGAGCAGGTTGCGATGATGGCCTTGCGCTCGACTCAGTTCGATCTGCTCGAGAAGGCGTTCTTGGAACGGATAGGGGCGTAGCTCGAGCGGACTGATGATGACGCTCGGGCTCCTGGAGGACGACGCCTCGCTCTGACGCTCGAACTCCTTCGCGTCGTAGCGTACGAAGTCGCCGGAAGCCCAGTACGAGTCGAATACGGCGCCGATCTTGTCGATGACGTCCGGGTTACGGATGCCGGACAATCGAACGTTCCACTCCAAACCCGACACTTGCGCGGAGTGCGTGAGATTCGACGAACCGATGTAGGCCGTCGAGTACCCGGACTCGCGATGGAAGATCCACGACTTCGCGTGCAGCCGCGTCGTGCTCGTGTCGTACGAGACCCGGATCTCGGCGCCCAAATCGCGCAGCCAATCGAGCGCTCGCGCCTCGGTCGAACTCGTGTACGTCGTCGTGAGGACGCGCAACGGGCGGCCGCGCTCGCAATGTCGGCGCAGCGCGTCACGAACGGGCACGAGTCCCGATCGCCGAATGAACGCCATCAAGAGATCGATTCGATCCGACGACGGGATCTCGCTCTGGACCTGCATCCCGATGCGAGGCTCACCCGGCGAGTTCGTGAGGATCGTCGTGTCGAGCAACGGAGTCTTGGGCGTCTCGATCGCCGCTACCGAGCCGTCGATCGCGCGTCCGAGAACGGCTTCCAGAACTTCGCCGGCCTCGACCGGAAGTTCCGCTTCGGCTTCAACCCCTTCGACGAGCTCGTCGAGTCGCAAGAGCAGATCGCGGGCGACCTGGATTCCCAACTCGACGCGATCCTTCTCGCCCCGCGCCTGGATCGCGCGTTCGATCGCGCGACTCAGATGCAGCGCAATCCGGTCCGCAGCCTCCGTGGGATGGAGCTTGTCGGTCCGAACTTCCCAACGCTCACCGAGCTCCGCGATCCTGGAGTTCAGCCCCGCGGTGATCAGCGCTTCGTAGATTCCCTGATGGAGCGCGTCCAAGTTGAGGTTCCCCGACCGACCGAATCCGGATGCGACATGCTCGTCCCTTCGCGATCATGGCACGTCGAGGAGCAGATCTTCGCGACTCAGTCGAAGCAAGCTGGTACGCCCGGCGGGATTCGAACCCACGACCTCCGGTTTAGGAAACCGATGCTCTATCCAGCTGAGCTACGGGCGCACGATGGGGAGTGGATGCTACCTCGATCGGATGCGGCGGGGCAAGTCGGGGCGGCCGCTCGGTGCGGTGGGGGCCCGGTGTACGCAGGCCGCTCGGTGCACTAGGACCGTGCGGTGCGCCGGGCCCTTGCGGTGTGCCAGTCGCTCGTGTTGCCGAACGCGTCGAGGTCGCCGGTCGCGGCGAGGCGGCGTATACTCGCTTCGGTCGCGGTGGGGCGTGCTTCGTGAGACTACGGGCGCCCGCTGTCGTTCGATACACCGCGCCCGCTCTTTCGCCATTGACCGTTCCCTGGAGGATGATTTGACGACTCTCGCTTCTCACTCCGCGTCGCCGCGTCGCAGCTTCGCCCGCGGACTCGCTCGACCATGCCGCCCGATGCTCGCTTTGGCGTTCCTCGCCCTGGCGCTCGTGACTTCCGCTTGCTCGCTCTTCGGTGGGGGGCGTGTGCGGGTGCCGGAGTACTCGGCGCGGGAGTTCTTCGAGACGGTGTCGATTCGGGGGGGCGGGATTTCGCACGATGGGACGCGGGTGCTGGTGACGTCGGATGCGTCGGGGGTGCCGAATGTGTATGCGCAGCCGATCGGGGGTGGGGCGTCGGAGCAGTTGACGCAATCGACGACGTCGCCGATGACGGGGGTGGGGTGGTTCCCGGCGGATGATCGTGTGTTGGTGACGGCGGACCAGGCAGGAACGGTCAAGTCTGAAGAATTCTGATACTCGACGATCCATGGATCCGATTGCCTGCCGGTGCCGGTCACCGTGAACGAAGCACCCGCAGCAGCGCCCAGAATTTCCGCAACCCTTTCCGGCGCGGCATCGTATTCG
>JAUIME010000129.1 GCA_030433195.1 bacterium | reverse complement strand
TGACCGCGGGCGACGACGTGCGGTTCCGACTGCTGCGCGACGGCAAGCCGCTCGTCGGACAACCGGTCGGCCGAAGCGTCGAGGGGCGAGGCTCCAGGCGGTTCGAGACGACGGACGAGAACGGCGAAGTGACGTTCCCGATGAGCCGAAGCGGACGGGTGCTCATCTTCAGCACCGATCTTCGCTACGTCGATCGCGATTCGAAATGGGTCAGCCGATTCGCGACGATGACGCTGCAGGTGGCATCGCGGGATTCCGCAGCGGGCGGATGACCCGGGCCGCGGATCGCGGTCCGGCGCGGCGTCGATTTCGGTTGCCCGCGCGGACGCTCGCGGGGTAGGCTCTGCGTTCCCGGCGTCGCGTGGTGCGGCGCCCCGGTCTCGCGGAGAAGCCCATGCCATCGCCTCGTTCTCTCTCTTGGCTGACGTTGTCGTTGACGCTCGCCACGGTTCTTCCTGCGGCATCCGGCCTCGCGCACGCCGAGCCCCGAGTGACGTCGTTCGAAGAGAGCGAACCGTTCGATCCCGCGTCGGTCACGGTCGAGGCGACTTCGGAGCAGGAACGGATCGCGCTCGCGCTCGAGGCGGCGCGCGTCGGCGACATCGCCACGGCGATCGAGCGACTGCGCGCGGGCGGCTCGAACGAACGTGTCGATCGCGAGGTCGGCCGGCTCGAGCGGCTGGCGGCGATGCGCCTCGCGGCGCTCGAGAAACTCTCCGCCGGCAAGACGCGTGTGACGCTGCGTCACGACGGCAAGGCCGTGATCGGGACCATCGACTCGGTCGACGGCGACACGATCGCGATGACGGACTATCGCGGCAATGCCGTCGAGATGCCGGTCGCGGCGCTCGATCCCGGTTCGCTCGCGACGCTCGTGCGCAAGAAGAAGCTCGACGTCGGGGACGAATGGGTCGAAGCGTACGCCAACTTGATCTCCGAGAAGGAAGACGGGATCGTCCTCGCGCGTCGCGCGCTCGCGAAGGACAGTCGTCCCGATGCGAAGGCGCTGGCCGACGAACTCGATGCGTATCAAGAGTACCGCGTGACCGCGGCACGCCTCGCTGCCGTGCGCGACATCTTCGCAGCCGGTCGGCCGAAGGACGCGAAGGCCGGCGGCGCGTGGCTCGTCTCGATCGAAGCCGTGCTCGACAAGGGCTCGGGCGATGCCGTCGTCGATCGTCACCGCGACGATCTGAAGCGGTGCGCGCGGCTTGCGCTCGACACGCAGTTCGCGTCCCAAGGTCTCGCGGCGCTCGGTTTGAAGGGCGACGTCGAGCGTGACGGGGACGACCTCGTCTTGAAGTACGACGGCGGCGACCCCCGCACGATCGAAGACTTCGAGGACGCGCCACAGTATCTGGCCGAGTTGCGCGCGCCGTTCGGGGCGTTACCGGACGTGAGCGCGCCTCAGTGCGAGCCGACGGATCGCGGCTGGCTTCTGCTCGGCGAGGGCTGTCGACGTCATGCGCTCGAGCTCGAAGCGCCGCTCGCCGTCGAGGTCGAGATCGAGTACGGCTACGAGGAGCACATGCAACCGGGCCCGATCGAGATCCGCATCGGCATCTGCGACGACGGCAAGGGGAGCTACGTCTCGTCGTCGAACGCGGGAGACCTTCTCGCGTTCGATCGCGTCGAGGGGCGTGCGACTCCGGTGCGATCGCCGGTCGAGGCGATCCAGACCGATTTCGCGTACGCGCTGCGTATCGAGCACGATGGCGAGGCGGTCATCGTCAAGGACATGGTCGACGGATCCGAACTCACGCGCGTGCCTGCGGGACGCCTGAATTCGGGAAGCCTCTTCGTCTGGTATCACACGAACGTGCCGACGTTCATCCGCACGATGGAGATCCGCGGCCGCGTCGACGAGGCGCGACTCGAGGAGCTGCGCGAAGCGTGGGTCGCCGAGCGGATCGCGGCGATGTTCGCGTCGCGATGACGGAGCGATGAGCTTCCTGCGCGCGGCCACGGGGTGGGCGGCGGCGATTCACGTCGCGAGCCTCGATGCGCCCGTCGTCGCCGTCGCGTGGCAGGATGCGTTCGCGCGACTTGCGGACGTCGGCGTCAGCCCGGCCGAGCGTATCGTCCTGTTCTTGTCGGTATGGCTCGCGTACTCGGCCGACCGTGGGCTCGACGTGGCGTGGCGCCCCGCCGCGCAGATCCGCACCGCGCGCCACCGCTTTGTCCGGCGGCATGTCGGTGGGCTCGTCGCGGCTTGGGTCCTCGTGTTCGTCGCGTCGGTCGTGCTCGCGATTCACGAGCTTCCCGCGAGCGCGCTTCGGTCGGGATGGTGGCTCTTCGTGCTCGTGCTGGCGTATCTGGGGGCGGTGCAAGGCATCGCTCGGTCGAGCGCGCGGGGTTTCCCGAAGGAGCTCGCGGTAGCCGGACTGTTCGCGACCGGAACGGCGTGGTTCGTCGGCGTACGTGTCGCGGCCGATCGGCCGGCTTCGTTCGCGACGTTCGCCGTCGCGGTGCTCGCCTTCGCGTCGCTGGCCGCGCTCAACTGCTTGTTGATCAGTCGCGTCGAGTATCGCGACGACCGCGCGCGCGGTGAAGTCGCGTGGCTGTCGCGTCGCGCGATGCAACGATTGGTGCGCGGCGGGACTTCGTGCGTGATCGTGCTCGCGATCGGGACGGTGGTCGCCGCGATGCTCATGGCCCCGGACGTCGCGGCCACGAACGCGTACGGCGGATCGCGCGTCGCGGAGTTCGCGATGATGGTCGCCTTGTCGGGTGGAGCCTTGCACGCGCTCGACCGCGCCGTGCGCCGGGTCGACGGTCCGCGCCGTGCCGTGCGGGTCGGACGCGCTTGGGCCGACGTGTGCTTGTGGACTCCGCTGCCGTTCATGATCCTGCGCGGGATCGGAGGCTGAGATGCGCGCGCGCCCCGACTACGATCGTGTCGCGCGATGGTTTCGTCCGCTCGAGCGGGGCTTGTTCGGTCGCAGCCTCGAGCGCACGCGCGGCGCGTTCCTCGATCAGATCGAGGCCCCGCGTCGGGTGTTGTTGCTCGGTGAGGGCGACGGGCGGTTCCTCGCGGCATTCCTCGATCGGCACGACGTAAAGCGTATCGACGTCGTGGAGGGTAGCGCGCGCATGATCGAGTTGGCGCGCGAACGCGTCACGCGCGCCTGCGGAGCGTCGCGCGCGGGAGTCGTGCGCTGGCAGCACGACGACGTGCGAAGCGCGCCGATCGCGGACGGCTACGACCTCGTCGTCTCGAACTTCTTGCTCGATTGTCTCGATGAAGCCGAGATCGATGCCCTCGTCGGGCGCGTCACGAGATCGGTGACCTCGCCGGCGACGTGGCTCGTCGCCGACTTTCGCGTGCCGCGCTCGGGGGGCGTCGCGACGCTGCGGGCACGCGCGTGGATCACGTTCCTGTACGCGTTCTTCGGGGTCGCGGCGCGGCAGTCGGTTCGCCGCCTCGTCGATCCGGCCCCGTCGCTTCGTGCGCACGGCTGGAGTCTCGCGGACACGAAGCGATATCGTGCGGGCCTTCTCGAAGCGACGTGTTGGCGCCTGCGACCGAGCGAGTGACGTCGCCGGCTCGGCGGGTCGAACGGGTTAGCGGATCTCGAGCCCGTTCGGGTAGACGACAGCCCACCCGCGGTCTTCTTGTCGTAGCGCGCGATACTCGCCGTGGACCAGGTAGGCGCGCACACGCTCGCCGCCGCTCGGAATCGCGTGGTGTCCGCCGGCTCCCGGCGTCGGGCGCGCGAACATCCCGTACTTGCGCGTGAACATGCGCGCGTAGACGAGGTCGCCGGGCTCGAGTCCCTCGCCCTTGTCCACCGAGGTGACTTCGATCTCGGCGAGCGTATGCAGGACGTGCTTGCCGAGCTGCTTCTCGGTGCGCTCGTACACGCTCTTCACCCGACCTTCGAGGACATGCGTCGCCTCCGCACGCTTCTCCTCGCTCGAGAGGTTCTTTCGTTCGGCGGCGAGGTGCGAAGGCAGGAAGACGGCCGCGGCCAAGGTGAAGACGGCCAAGGCGACGAGCAGGATCGCGGTTCGACGAGACATGGGACCTCCGGAAGGGTCGAGCGGTTTGCGACCGGGAGCATCGAGGGTACCACGAAGAGGCGTCTCGCGTCGCCGGCCGAGCGCGAGGTCGCGACGCTACGGAGTCGTCACGTCCATCGCGTGATCGAGCAGGGCGTCCTTCTCGAACACGAAGCGGCCCGTGAAGCGATCACCGCGCAACATGACGGGGACCCAGATGCGGTCGTCCGCCCACATCTCGTCGTAGGGAATCGCGGCGACGGGATGCCACATGGGAATCGCCTCGTCGGTCTCGATGAGCGTGCCCTCGAAGCCCCCGGCCGTGAACACCCAGACGTGGATCGAGTATCCGTCCACGAACTGGAAGCGCAGCTCGCCACTCGGCGCGATGGTGTGCGGACGAACCCCGACCTCTTCGGTCACCTCGCGGATCGCCGCTTGCTCGGGAGTCTCGCCCTCTTCGAGTCGGCCGCCGGGGCCGTTGATCTTGCCGGCGCCGAGCCCCCGCTTCTTGCGGATCAGCAAAATCTCGTCGTCGCGGATCACGAACAGCAGGGTCGCGCGGTCGACGGGGGTCCACGTCTTCCAGTCGATCGCGTCGACGCGTCGGGCCGGGGATTCGTGCATCTCGTCTCCTGTGCTGGCGATGGGGGGCTTGCGGGTCGACAGCCTACCGAAGCATCGTGAGGCGCCGCAACCGTGCCGCGTGCCGTATTTCGCTGCGCCCCGTTCCCCCGCGCTGCTTCGCGGCGAGTTCGCTTGCTCCGCTCGGGCGGCTATGGGAACTTGATCGCCGCACGATCGACGCGGCCCCCGAAGACCGAAGACGCTTCGGACCGGGCGGCCCCGCGCTTCGATCGAGCCATCGAACCGCAAGGAGACACGAGATGTCGACGATCCTCGAAACCATGCGCGCGGACATGCGCGAAGCGATGAAGGCGCGCGAGGCCGAGCGCCTCGGGGCGATCCGGTTGCTGCTCGCGAGCATCAACGGCGTCGAGAAGGACAAGGGGCGCGAGCTCTCGAACGAAGAGGTCACCGACATCCTGTCGACGGAGGCGAAGAAGCGCCGCGAAGCCGCGACCGCCTATCGTGACGGCGACCGCATCGAGCTCGCCGAGAAGGAAGAGGCCGAGCTCGCGGTGATCTTGAACTACCTGCCCAAGCAACTCACCGACGAGGAGGTCGGCGCGATCGTCGAAGAGGTGATCGCGAGCACGGGCGCGTCGTCCAAGTCGGAGATGGGCAAGGTGATGGGGCCCGTGATGGGACGTGTCAAAGGCCGATTCGACGGATCCCGCGTGAAGGACATCGTCATGGCGAAGCTCGCCTGATGGCGAAGCACCGCGGCGATCGCGATTCCTCGCGGCGCCGGTCGTCACGTACGATCGTGCGCAAGTCGACGGGCGAGCTCGAGAAGTTCTCGCGCGCGAAGTTTCGCGAGTCGCTGCGGCAGTCCGGGGCGCGTCCTCGCGAAGTCGACGTCGCCCTCGAGGAGGTCGAAGAGAACCTCCGTCCCGAGATCCCGAGCGAAGAGCTCTACCGGATCGCGCGGCGCACGCTGCAGCGCGAACGGCGGCCCGTCGCGGCGCGCTACTCGCTCAAGAAAGCGCTGCTCGCGCTCGGCCCGACGGGATACCCGTTCGAGCGTCTGGTCGCGGGCATCTTCGAGGCGCAAGGCTATTCGGCACGGACGGGCCTCGTGTTGCGGGGGCGCTGCGTGTCGCACGAGCTCGACGTCGTCGCGCGACGCCACGGCGAGGCCGTGTTCGCCGAGTGCAAGTTTCACAATCAAGCTCGATTCCGGTCGGACGTGAAAACCGCGATGTACGTCTCGGCGAGAGCTCGCGACCTCGAAGAACGCGGATCGTCGCGTTCGGCGTTCCGCGAGTTCTGGCTCGTGACGAACACGCGCTTCACGTCGGAGGCGCGCCGATTCGCGGAGTGCACGGGGCTTCGGGCGGTCTCTTGGGACGAGCCCGAGGGCGATTCGCTCCGCGATTTCGTCCGGCGTCATGGATTGCATCCCGTGACCTGCTTGACGACACTGTCGAAGGCGCGGCGAAGCGAACTCGTCTCGCGGGACGTCGTCTTGTGCAACGAACTGCGAAAGCGCCCGGAGGCTCTCGCGGGTCTGGGGTTGAGCGAAGCGCAGATCCAGCGAACGATGGACGAGCTCGACGGGCTCGCCGAGATCGACGCGGCCGAACGAGAACGCGAGGAGGGAACGTGAGCGGACGAGAGAGCGGATTCAGGTCGGGGGCGTGGGGCGTCGCTGCGATCGTCGTTTTCGTTTCGTGTTTGTCGGTCGGCTGCAAGAGCCAGTCGTCGGTCGCGGTGCGGATCGGTGTCGGCGAAGCGGCGGCGATCGACGTGACGGGCGAACACTTCGAGGTGAAGCTCGAGAACGAGGGACCCGGTGCGGTGCGCGCGGTCTGGGATTCGCCCGACGACACGAAGGACGTCGAGATCACGCTCAGCGGCAAGGGCTACTACAAGTTCGACTTCCCCGGACCGCTACGGGTCACGGCCGAGACGACGGGCGATGAGTCGACGCAGATCCGAATCACCGCGTACGGCGCGACGGCGGTCGGGGCGAAGGTCTCACCGGTCTCGGATCAGCGCGGCGGATCTTCCGAAGACGATTCGTCGTCCGGTGACGATTCGTCATCATCGTCGTCTTCGTCGACGGGACCGCCCGGCAAGTAGCCGAGCTCGCGGAGCTGCGCGATCGTCTCGGGGTCGGTGGGCAGGCTCGCGAGGTCGGCGCGCGCTTCCATCGCCGTGCGCCATTTCGTGAGCCACTCGCGCGCCTCGGTGACGGCTTCCGTGGCGTCGCCGACGAGATTGAAGCGCTCGCCCGGATCCTTGCGGTGGTCGTAGTACTCTTCGCGAGCGACGTGGAATCCCTTGCCCGGATGCCAATTGAAGACGCCGTCGTTCGGGGTCTCCTCGCCCTCGTTGAGGATGAACCGATACTCCTTCGTGCGCAACACGTAGATCGGTTCGCGTCCTTCCTCGAACCGCATCCCGAGACCGTTGACCATCTCGCCCTTCTGCATCTCGTCGAAGCCGTACTCGCGCGCGAGTCGCTTGAACTCCTCGGGGGAGCGCTCGTTGAACAGCGTGAGCGCCTTCGGCGTCGGGCTCATCGGCGGATGCCACTCGGACACCGCGCGACCGCGCGACGGCTCGCCCGCGATCACGGGCGCGAGGTCCTGACCCTGCGCCCACTCGGGGATCTCGAGCCCCGCGAGCGAGCACACCGTCGGCACGATGTCGATCAGCTCGACGACCTCGTCGACGAGCGTGTCGCGAGGGATGCGACCCGGCAGCCGCATCGCGAGCGGAACGCGCAGCACCGTGTCGTAGATCGAGCACGAGTGCATGAAGTAGTAGTTGCGTTCGTAGAGTTCGTCGCCGTGGTCCGAGAAGAACACGACGAGCGTGTTCTCGGCGAGCCCTTGCGCTTCGAGCGCTTCGAGCACGCGGCCCACGCAGATGTCCGCCGCGACGACGTCCCCGTCGTAGTCGGCTTGCATCGAGCGAAGGTCGTCGTCCGTGAGTGGGATCTGCTCGAGAGCGATCTTCTCGAGCGTCGGGCGCGAGCTGTCGAAGCGACCGTCGGGGCCGTCGTAGACGCGTCCTCGATACGTTTCGGGCGGCGCATAGGGTCCGTGCGGATTGAGGAAGTGGACCCACAGGAAGAACGGACGATCTGCGGGACGCTTCGACGCGAGCCACTCGATCGATCGTGTGGCGATCTCCGCGTCGCGTTCGTGTTGCGGTGCGCGCTCGGTCTCGTTCGACCACACGGGCTCGTCGTAGCCGCGATGCGCGCCGCGGCTCATGTTGCCGATGAACGCGGCGGTCGCGTAGCCCTCGTCTTGCAGGTACTGCGGGAGTTCTTCGTGCTTCGGGTCGAGCATGAGGCCGTTGGTGCGCACGCCGTGCACGACGGGGTACTTCGACGTCATCACGGAGGTGAGCGATGGCCAGGTCTGGCTGCGCGGCGCGAAGGCATGCGTGAACTGGACGCCCTCGCGCGACAGCCGGTCGATCCACGGCGACGTCGGCGGCAGATGGCCGGCCGCTCCCGTACGATCCGCGCGCAGGGTGTCCGAGCTGATCAGGAGGATGTTGAGCGGCGCGGGTTCGTCCGACGAGTCGGGCGACTTCTTGCCGCCGCATCCGACGAGGGTGGCTGCGAAGATCGCGAGCAGCGCGTACCCGATCCGCGTCGTTCGCGAAGCGCGAACGAAGCAGTGCGTCCGGCGGATGCGGTGTCGGTTCCGATGGCGCGGGTGGCCGTGGCGGCGCGCGGGCGTGCGTGTCATCGAGGAGGTCTCAGGTGCGTGCGGACGTCGCGGGCAGCGGCGTCGCGTTCTCGTCGCGGGACGCGCGTCGCATCGTGACGCGGCGCGGGATCTTGTGGGGACTCAGGGTTTCTTCGCAGTAATCGAGGAGTTCGTCCTCGCTGATGAGCGACGTGACGAAGGCGTCGATGCGGTGGCCGCTCGTTTCGTCGTAGCGCGCTTCGACGATCGCGCGCTCGACGCGCGGATGCGATTCGATCACGCGTCGGACTTCTTCGAGGTCGACGGTCTCGCCGTCGACGCGGGCGACCGTCTTGCAATGCGCGACGAGATGCAGGAATCCCTCGTCGTCGATGCGTCCGCGGTCGCCGGTGTAGACCACGTCGTCGTTTTCGCCGTCCTCGGTCGGGGAGCTTCGGTCGCAGACCGAAGGGCCGCTCGCGGCGATGTCCCCGATGGTGCCGACGGGAGCCGGTCGACCGTCGTCGTCGAGGATCTGCAACTCGATCCCCGCGAGGGCGCGCCCGAGGGTGCCGAGTCGGTTGTCGTCGAGGTGATTGCTCGCGAGCAACAGGGTCGACGAGGTTCCGTACGTTTGGCAGATCGCGAGGCCGAGGCGTTCGTGGATCTTCGCGAGCAGGACCTCGGGGAAGTAGCCGCCGAGCGACAGCCCGGCGCGGACTCCCTCGAAGTCGTCGCGCGCGCAGACGGGCTCGCGTAACAGCGAGCAGAAGACGGGCGGCGTCGAGATCACCGTGTCGACGGCTTCGCTTCGGATGCGGGCGCGGACGGCCGAGGGTAGCGGCCGCGGTTCGAGGTAGTGCACGGTCGCGCCGACGCACAGCGGCAGCACGAACCCGACGAGCAGGTTCGGGAGCAAGTGCGGCGCGAGAATCGTCAGCACGGGGCGGCGCTCGTCGGCGAGGCCTTCGTTGATGCGCTGCACGGCGTCGAGGTTGGCGAGGACGTCGGATTCGTAGAGTGGCGCGCGGCGTGGCGAGCCGGTGCCGACGTACGAGATCGCGATCGCGACGCGGTCGGGTCGCGGTCGCGGTTCGAGGTCGCGGCCCGCGAGCGGAGTCGACTCGGGCAGCGCCACGTCGTCGGATCGTCCGTTCGGCTCGGCGACTCTTTCGGCCGCCGGATCGTCGTCGCGTGTTTCGGTTCGCAGCCATCGCGACGGCTGCGGGGCCCAGCGCGTGGGCTCGTCGAGCGGAAGCACGGCTCGACGCGTGAGCAGCGGCCCGTCGCGCAGGGCCGCGAGGTGCAGCGATCGCGCGAACACCGCGGTGGGACGAGCGACCGCGAAGATCTCGCCGAGCTCGCGCGGGGTGCGCGCCGTGGCGAGCGGGATTACCGTCGCCCCGAGCTGTCGACACGCGAGGAATGCCGTCAGGAACGTGACCGCGTCGTCGGCGATGACGGCGACGCGATCGCGGCTGCCGATCTCCTCCGACTCGAGCGTGCGCATGTGGCGCAACACCTCGTCCTCGAGCTCCGCATAGTTGAAGCGTTCACCGCGCGGTCCCGCCAGGGCGATCTTGTCGCGGCGGAGTCGTGCGGATTCGAGGA
>JAUIME010000914.1 GCA_030433195.1 bacterium | reverse complement strand
CCGTCGCGGTCGTCGATCAGCACCCGCACACCGGAGGCCTCGAGCCGCTCGCGACACGGGGCCCGACCTTCACGACACGCGACCGGCGTTCTATGAGCCTCCTCGTAAGGGTCGTCGAACTCGCGAGCGCCACCGGATGCGCTCGCCAATCTCGACCCTGACGGAGGTGCACTCCATGATCCTCACGAGATCTCTCGCTTCGATCGCACGACTGACGCTCGTTCTCGCTACGGTTTCGGCCTTCTCGCCCTGTGCGCACGCGACCGCCGACGACGCGCCGTTCCTGCGCTGGCACTGGGCGGTCGACGACCATCGCCTCGCGCTCGGGGGGCACGATCCCGTCGCGTATCACGAAGTCGGACGCCCGCGCCGCGGACGCGACGAGCTCGAGCACGTGCACCACGGCATCCGCTACCGCTTCGTGAGCGAAGCGTATCGCGATCGCTTTCGCGAGGATCCCGAACGCTACCTCCCCGCATTCGGGGGATGGTGTGCGTTCGCGTTGTCGATGCAGCCCGAAGTGACCGGATCGGGACCGCGACGCGTTGTGGCCGATCCGCAGAACTTCGAGATCACTGACGACGGCCGGCTGCTTTTGTTCTCGCGAACGCCGCGGCAGAACCTACGCGATCTATGGCAACGTGGCGACACGGCGCAAGCACTCGCGCGCGCCGAGACGTTCTGGCAGGAGCGCGAGCAGCTCGCGGCATCGGTCGGCGAGAAGCCCGAAGGATTGCATTCGCTCGCGCCGCTCGAAACCGTCCAGTTCGACTTCTTCATCGGGACTTGGGAAAGCCGCTACAAGGTGCGCTTCGATCCCGCGCGGCCCGAGTACAGCGCTCCGATCCGCGGGCGGTGGAAGGCGTGGTACGGATGGGACGGGTTCGCGGTCTACGACGACTGGCAGTCGACGGGCGGCCCGCCCGGGAACAGCGGCCCCGCGATCCGATCGTTCGATCCGCTCACGCGCACGTGGATCATGCACTACATCCCGATCAACGCCCCCGCGCGCTCGGTGTGGCAGATGACGGGCACGTTCGACGAGAACGGTGAACTCCACGCCACGATGCAGGCCGAAGACGTCCCCGGCAAGCCGTACCTCCAACGCGTCCATTTCGTGAACATCAGCGAAGATCACTTCTCGTGGCGATCCGACCGTTCGTATGATGGCGGGAAGACGTGGCACGAGAACTGGGGCATGGGCGAGAACTACCGCGCCGGCAGCGACGCCGCGAAGGCGATCGACTGACGGCACGCGGCCGCAAACCGATCCGGAGGAGGATGACGATCTCCCACACGACGAAACGATCCGTGGCGAGCCGCGGCGATACGGGCTTCTCGATCGCGACGCGCGTTGCCGCATGGCTCGGCCTCGGCGTGCTGACGGCGGTCGTGTTCGTCTTGAGCGACGCGCTCGCGCAGCGTCCGTTCGCGCCGGGCCACATGATCGTCTTGGGGCTGGCGTGCGGGGGTTTCTGGCTCGGGTTCGCGAGCGCGATCTGGCGCTTCGTGGGGCGGTATCCGCTCGTCGGACGAGGTGCGCTCGTCTCGATCGCGCTGCACGTTCCGGCGTCGCTCGGCGTCGCGTTGATCTGCACCGCCGCGTTCACGTTCCTCATGGCGGGCGCCGAGCTCGTGATGTACGGAACCTCGTCGCCGCTCGGCGCGCTCTTTCGCACGTCGGCGTTCTATTTCCTGCTCTCGAACGTCGCGTACTATGCGATCGTGGCCGTCGCGCGCACGGCGTTCGATCTCTCGCACGCGATGCGCCAACAGGAGCTACGCGCCGCGCGCGCCGAACAACAGCTCACGGCCGCGCGCCTCGACGTCTTGCGAATGCAGATGAATCCGCAC
>JAUIME010000128.1 GCA_030433195.1 bacterium | reverse complement strand
GGCGCGATGATGGACGCGCTGCACCATGTCGCGCAGCGTCACGAGCCCATCCACGGCGCGCAGCACGACGTCCCCGCCGCTACCGCCGTTGCCGCCGTCGGGGCCACCTTTGGGCACGAACTTCTCGCGCCGGAAGCTCACGCACCCGTGCCCGCCGGTACCGGCCTGCACGAAGATATCGGCTTCGTCCTTGAAGATCATTGGATCGAGACCTGCCTCCGGCCCTCACGAACCACGCGGGCACGAAAAAAGGGAGTCGACGGTGCACGCGGGGTGCAGTCGCCACTCCCTCCGATGGTTTCCTTCGAATCGACCGGCTCGAGCTCGGGAACCGCTACTCGAGCCCGCTCATCAGATCGAACTCGCTCAGTTTTCGAGCACGTCGATCTTGCGAGCCGGGCCGAATTTCACGCGACCGTCGGTCAGCGCGAAGAGCGTGTAGTCGCGTCCCATACCGACATTCTTGCCGGGGTGGAACTTGGTTCCGCACTGCCGGACGATGATCGATCCCGCCTTCACGGGATTGCCGTCGTACCGCTTGACGCCGCGGAATTGAGGGTTGGAGTCGCGACCGTTACGCGAAGAACCCTGTCCCTTCTTATGTGCCATCGAAGCGTGCTCCCGCTCGCATCGATCCGGCTCGACTTCGCATCAAGCCTGGATCTGGTTGATCCGGATTCTCGTGTACTTCTGACGGTGGCCGTTCTTGACGCGCGAATCCTTCCGGCGCCGATACTTGAACACGACGACCTTCTTGCCGGCTTCCTTCGCCACGACCACCTCGGCGCTCACCTTCGCGCCGTCGACGAGCGGGCTTCCGACCCGAACGCCACCTTGGCCACGAACGAGCAACACCTTGTCGAAGGAGATGGAATCGCCGGGGTTCACACCGTCCTTGAGATCGACGAGGACCTCGTCGCCCTCGCTGACGCGATATTGCCGTCCCGCGTCCTGGACGATAGCGTACGCGGTACCCGCAATGCTCGGATCCGCAGTTCCCGTGCTGCCCACGGCAGACCTCCTCGTGAGTGAGATTCGGGGACAAAAAGCCCTTAGTTTACTTCTCGCCCGGACCGGCGCAAGTGCTTTCTCGCCCCGTCGGGGGCGCCCGGGAGCCGCCTCACGCCCCCGGGATCCTCGTGACCCGGAACTCCTCGACCGGCGCTCCCGCCTGCCCGTGGATCCGGACGGTCTTCGAGAACTCTTCTTCGATCGCCGCCAGTTGGCGCCGCTTGTCGTTGAGCAGCACGGAGGCCACCTGCGGATGCATCGCGACGTCGAAGACGCCGCCTCGATCGCGGGCGAGCACGGCCCGGATCTGCCGCAGCGCGGCGAGCACTTGCGACTCGACGGTCTTGATCTGCCCCGCCCCGCGGCAATGCGGACACGACTCGAAATTGGCCCTGCCGAGCCCCGCTCGCACGCGTTGCCTCGTGATCTCGATGATCCCGAACTCGGACATCCGCGTCATCTTCGCGCGCGCTCGGTCTCGCTTGAGCGCCGCCCGCAGATCTCGCTCGACGGCCCGACGGTGCTTCTCCTGCTGCATGTCGATGAAGTCGATGATGAGCAGCCCGCCGAGGTCGCGCAGCCGGATCTGGCGCACGATCACGGGGATTGCCTCGAGGTCGGTACGGTACGCCGTCTCCTCGGGATCTTCGTTTTCGCGATACTTGCCCGAGTTGACGTCGACGGCCACGAGCGCTTCGGTCTGCTCGATCACGACCGACCCGCCGCTCGGCAGGTCGATCCGACGCCGGTAGATCTGTTCGATCTGCGGCTCGACGCCGTATTCGTGGAACAGCGGGTGCTTGCCGCTGTAGTGCTCGACGCGGTTGCAGTACCGCGGCATCACCTGTCGCAAGAAGTCGGTGCACTTGCGCGCCACCGTATCCGAGTCGACGAGCACGCGCGAGATGTCGCCCGTGAAGTAGTCGCGGATCGTGCGGATGATGAGGTCCGACTCGAGGTAGATCGTCGCCGGCGCCCGCCCGCCCTCGATGCGATTGGAGATCACGTCCCACAAGCGCAGCAAGTACCGCAGGTCCTTCTGCAGCTCCGTCTTCGTCCGGTCGACACCCGCGGTGCGGATGATCACGCCGAGATCGGCCGGCGGCTCGAGGTCGCCGAGGAGACTCTTGAGGCGCTTGCGCTCGTCCTTGTCGGGGATCTTGCGCGAAACGCCGCAGCGACCGAGATACGGCATCAAGACGAGATACCGGCCGGGAATCGAAATGTTGGTGGTGAGCGTCGGGCCCTTGCTGCCGATCCCGTCCTTGGTGATCTGGACGAGCACCGATTGCCCCTTGCGCACGAGATCCTGAATGGGTCGTCGTTCGCCCCGCGGCGTCTTGACGAGCGCGCTCTTGGGCGATTGTCGATTCGCCTCGATGGCGCCCGTCACGATGTCGGACTCGTGGAGGAATCCGTTGCGGTCCCCGCCGAAGTCGACGAACGCGGCACCGATCGACGGCTCGATGTTCACGACGCGGCCGAGGTAGATGTTGTTGAGGTACGACGTCTGCGCCGTCGACTCGAACAAGAGGTCGTCGAGCTCACGATCGTCGAGGATCGCCACGCGAACCTCTTCCGGCTCCTTCGTGTTGATGAGCATGAGTCGCTCACCGGACTTCGTCGACGCGGCGGTCTTCTCGCTCGCCTTGCCGGCATCCTTGTCGTCGACGCCGTCCTTGTCCTTCGCTTTCGCACCGGCACGTCGCCCACGCCCTCCCCGACGCGATCGGGAACGCGCCGGCTTCGCCTCGCCGTTGGCCGACAATTCGTCGGTGCCATCCGCGCGGCTCGACGGCGCTTCGGTCGCCGCGGCGCTTTCGCTCTCGCCCTCACTCGTCGCCTGAGCGTTCGCGGATCCATCGGCTGCATTCGCGTCGAGCGGAGTGACCTTCGACGAGCGCGAGCCGCGGGCTCGCCGGCGTTTTTTCTTCGGGGCTTTCGCTTCGGCCTTCGATGACGCCTCGACGGCGTCGTCACCGGCATCGGGATCGTCGTTCGGTGACCCCGCATCGTTCGCGGGTGCGTCCTTCGCATCCGCCTCGGCCGCGCGGGTCGCCTTGCCTCGGCGACGGCGCCCGCCTCGAGTTCGCTTGCGGGTGGCGGAGGCCGCCGGCGTATCGCTCGCATCCGCCGAAGCCGCCGAATCCCCCTTCTCGCTGCCGTTCGACGGATCCTGCGGCGCCCCCGAAGCTTCGAGAGCCGAAGATTCGAGAGCCGGGTTCGTCGAAGACCGCGAGGGCTCGGGGCGCTCGACGGACGCCGTCGGCGTCCGGTCACGGTCGGATCCGGAGTCTTCGCCGGTGGTCGCGGGTGTCGTCGCACCGGTTCCACCGGACGAACGGCCCCCACGCTTCCCGCGCGATCGCCCGCGGCGCGGCGTCCGGGGCTCGGAATCGCCCTCGCGCTCGGGTGCACCGCTCGGACGCGCCTCGGTCTCGATTTTCGTCTTCGTGGCCTGCGCACCTTCGTCGCGCGACGCGGTGTCCGAATCGCGCACGTCGGGCGCGTTCGGATCGCTCGCCGCGGGGTCTTTGCCCGAACGGCGGCGACGGCCTCCGGACTTGCGCCTCGGGCGCCGTCCGGACGGATTCTCAGTCCCCATAGTCGACTTCCAGTTTTCTGATCCGCAGCGTGAGCCGCGGGCTCGCTTCGTCTCGACCCGTACTCGATCCGTCCTCGCTCAAGAGCGCGAAGACTTCTTCGGGGCGCACCGACTGGCCTTCGACGGCTGCCAGGCGCATCCGCACGTGATCGGGACCGCGATGGATATCTCGAATGAAAGGTCGGACGTCGTCCGTCCGTTCCTTCCCTTTCTTATGTCGGACGAGCGGGATCTCTTCCTGCTCGAGAAGTTCCCGCACGCGGCTCTCGGAAGGAAGATGAGCCTCGCCCTCGGCGACCTCGACGCGGTACGTGAAGTCGAATCGGGGATACGAGAACTTCCGATACGCCGTTCGAACGGAGCGAACTTCGAGGCCGCTCGGGAGCTGCGGCGCGAGCCTCTCGACGAGCCACGACGTCGGCACCCCGGCGCGGAGCTCCAAGTTGAGGTACTCGCACTCGGATTCGGCACCGACGGGAAGCGGATGCAGGATCGCGATCCGCATCGCGGGGACGTTCCCCTGCGAGTAGGCGACCGGCACTCCCGCCCGGCGCAGCGCACGCTTGAAGATCTCGACGGTGTCGAGATGCGAGAGAAACCGTAGAGGTCCGAACTTCGCGAAGCGTACGAGGTATCTTGCCATCGGGATCCGATCGGGGCGCGGCGTCTCCCAGGTGCCTGAGCGGAAGGGATACCAAAGCGCTCGACCCCGAGTCAACGCGAACGGCCGTCTCGGGGCCGATTCGAGGCCGTTCGGCGCCCTCCGAGCCGCACGTCGGGTCCAGATCGGGCGCGCGCTCCCCCATAAAACGAGGGGCGCCCCCCGACCCTTCGGTCGTGAGAGCGCCCCTCGGCTCCGTTTCGAGAATCCCCGGCCGTGCATCCGCGGCCGATCGTACGACTAGCCGTCGATCTCTTCGAGCTCGTAGCCGTCGGCGTCGATCTCCTCGAGCTCGTAGTCGCTCGATTCGTTGCCTTCGAGCTGATACTCCTCGTCGGAGCCCGAATCGTCGTCGTCGCCGCGCCAAGCGCGCGGCAGAACGCGGTCCGCGTAGCTCCAATCCGGCGACATCTTCGGGTTGAACAGCGTCGGGAACTCGGCTTCGAGGTCCTTCATGCCGTCGCGCAGCTCGTCACGCAGGATACCGCGCGTCTCCGAAGCGCTGCGAACGATCGTCGGCGTGATGAAGACGATGAGGTTCTCCTTCACGCGGTTCGACGTCTCGTTGCGGAACAGCCACCCGATGAACGGGAGGTCGCCGAGGAACGGCAGCTTCTGGATCGTCTCGGCTTCCGTCTCGAACAGCAGCCCGCCGATGACGGCCGTCTGGCCACTCTCGAGCAGCATCTTCGTGACGAGCGTTCGCGACGCGACGCGCGGCAGCGGGATCGATGCCTGCGAACCGCCGCTTCCGAACGTGAAGACGTCGAAGCCCGGCATCTCGGTGCTCGAGCCCGTGAGCGATTCTTCCTTCGGGATCACCGTGAGGATGATCTTGTCGGTACCCGGGATGATGTGCGGCGTGAAGAGCAGCTGGAAGCCGGTCTGAACCGGCGAGTTGTCCGCCTCTTCGATCCCGACCCGCAGCCCCCCGGCCTGGCCCTGTTCGGCCTCGACCTGCGCGAAGCGCACCGTCTCGCCGACGACGATCGTCGCCGTCTCGTGGTCGAGCGCGAGGAGCTTCGGCGCCTGCACGATCTTCGTGGTCGAGTCGCGCTTCAGGAGTCGAAGCGTCAAGCTCGCCCGCGTGAAGTCGAGCGTTCCGTACTGCACGGCCGACTGACCGCTGACGACACCCGAGAGCGAACCGTCGGACTCGATCCCGTTGATGTTCCCGCCGGGACCGGCGTCCGGGAATCCCCAGGGACCGTCGCGGTTGTCCTGCGCGATGAACCAATCTTCGAAGCCACCGTCACCGAGGTTGAACGGCAAGCGGCTCGGGATCGATCCACCCGACGTCGAGATCTGCCAGCCCTGATCGCCGACGTCCGTACCGAAGTCGAAGAAGTCGCGATTCGACGTCGTGACGAACTTCACGTCGACGAAGATCTGCGACGGCTCCTGGTCGATGCGTTCGATCATGCGCTCCATCGCGTCGAGGACGGGGCGCGTGTCGGTGACGACGAGCATGTTGCGGCCGCTGATGTACTCCATCGATCCCTGCGACGACAGCGCCTTGCGCAGCGCCTTGAGGATCGTGAAGTCTTCTTCCGGATCTTGCGACGGAGCCTTCGGATCGCCCATGGCGTAGTCCGACTCGATGAGCGGCACGTAGGTCTCCGGCGGCTTCACGTACTTGAGTTCGAAGACGCGCGTCTCGAGCTGGTCGACGAGCGTCGCCGGGCTGACGACGCGCAGGATGTTCTGCGAGTCCTGGACGACCGTGTAGCCGAGCGTCTTGCAGATGCTGTCCAGCGCGGTGCGCCACGGGATGTCGGTCAGACGCATGTTGACCGTACCCTGGACCTCGGGCGCGACGATGATGTTCGCGCCACTCACCTTCGCGACCGCATCGATGACCTTACGGATGTCGGTGTCCGGGAAGTAGAACGTCACGCGCGGCGGCTTGCGCACACGCAGGATCCCGTTACCGGCATCATCGACGAGGCAGCCCGCCTTCTCCGACACGAGGTCGAGAGCCTTGCGCCATGGCACGTCGACGAGCGCGATCGTCACGGTCTCTTCCTCGAGGCCGCGATCGAGCACGATGTTGGCCCCCGACGCCGACCGGATCACGTCGACGATGTCCGGGAGGTGCTTCTCCGTCACGTCGATCGAGATGCGTGACGAGAATCCCGGCTTCTGCGAGGAATAGTGATCTTCCGTCAGCCGATCGATGTCCCCGTCCGGGGGCGCACCGACCGCCGTCAGGGCGATCGACCATGCCACGACGAGCGCGGCGCTAGAGCGTAGAGCTGTCATCGAAATCGTCTCCTCAGATTGAAGGGTTCTCGAACGGAGTCGGATGCGAGCCTCTATTCGTGGATCAGCTTGCTGATGCGGATCGCGCGGAACTGGAACTCGATCGCGTCTTCGTGAATCGCCGCGATGTCCCGTTCCTGGAATTCGAGGATCGCGACGGCGTGCTCTTTCATCTTCGCCACTTCTTCGAGCACGACGTGGAATTCACCGGACTGCTCCGCGGGGTCGATTCGCGTCGCGAGTCCTTCATACTGCTCGATCACTTCCGTGTAGCTCCCCTCGTCGAACAGCTCGGTCATGTGGCTCTGCACTTCGCGCAGATCCGCCACGGTGAGCGGTGCGGCTTCGGGAGCGAGATTACGCTTGTCGAGGATCTCCGCCAGCGGCTGCACGATGGTGTCCTCGAACTCTTCTCGTAGTTGCTTGATCGTGAACCACTCTTCGTTGTGCGCGAGATCGACGGTCGCCACGAGAGCGCGGATCGAGTCGTCGGTGCGATGTCGAAGCTCGCTCTTGCGAAGCAGATCCTTCTCGTCGACCTCGAACTGGATCGACTGTTCGATCGCCGCGAGCTCTTGACGCAGTTCGCCGAGCTTCTTCTGCTCTTGAGCGAGCGTCAGCGCCTGCGCGTCGGCCGCCGAGATGCGCGGATCGAGGAACGGATCGCGACGATGCTCGTTGACTTCGAAGGCGTAGGTTTCGATCGAGAGGTTCTGCCGCGCACCGAAGATCTCCGCCTCGTACTTCTCGCGCTTCTTCTCGAAGCTCGGGATCGTGACCTTGTTGAGGCCGCTTCCCCCCGAGTTGTAGACGAACGTCTCGAGCAGCAGATCGACTTCGTGATTCACGTCCGCAATGGAGATGTCCTTCGTCTTCTTCCCGGCCTTGACCGTGAACGAAGGGATCTTCACGAAGCGCTCGTGGTTCTCGAACAGATTCATGAACGAGAGCACCTGGTTGATGTCGCCCGCCAGGTTGAGCTTGTAGGCGACGCGCTCGAACGCGTCCTTCTGCTTCTTCTTGGTGTCGCGTCGCACGACGTCTTCGAGCGTCGTGACCACGACCCCGGTCGTTTCCGCGAACTGGTTGATCCGCGTGACGAAGTCGTTGACTTCACGATCGTCGGGCAAGATCTTCACGTACTCGGCCAGGTTCTCACGGAGAACGATGACGTCCTTCTCGAGATCGGGGATCTTCTCGCGCTTCAGCTCCGCGTCCGCGATCTGCGATTCGACCGTCTCCGTATTCGCCCGCACGGTCTTGACTCGGCCGTACTCGATGTAGGCGAGCCCGACGAACAGGAGCGCGAGCAGGAAGCTGCCGCCGAGGATCACGAAGATCTTCTTGCGCTCTTCTTCCTTGTTTCGGGTGGGCCTCATGATTTCCTCGATTCAGACGGTGATTGGAGATCAGTTCGACGCGGCTTTCTTGTCGGAGGCCGCTTTGGGCTTCTCCGCTGCCGTCTTCGCTTGCTTGGCGCGCTCTTCCGCGGCCAAGAGCGTCATCTTCAGGTTGAAGTCCCAAGCCTTCTGCGGATGCACGTCCTCTTGGAAGCTCATCACCTTCCCGGCCGGGTCGTTGATGTCGCTGAAGTCCTCGAAGAACGCGCTCTTCTTGAGATCCTCGTGGAAGTCCGAGTACTTCTGCAGGTCCTCGGTAGCCGAGAAGCCGCGAATCTCGAGCTCGCCGCCCGATTGTTCCTTGCGCTTGCCGGCCGAGGAGCGAGGCGCGCTGACCTTGAGGTCGTTGAGCCAGACGAAGTGACGGTCGGCCTTCTCGCCGAAGTCGATCACGTCGAAGAGCTGGTCGACTTTCTTGGTCCACAGCACGCGCGAGTCGCTGATCGTCTGGATCGTCTCGCTGCGCCGCTTGTACTCGGCCTTCTCCTTCGAGAGGGCATCGGCGTACTTGACGTCCGGCGTGAGCCCGGCGAGCCGTTGCTCGGCGTGGCCATGCTGGCCGCGCGCTGTCTGCATCAGGCCGAAGTGGACCGTGAGCAAGAGCATCAGCGACGCGCTGACGACGCTGGCACCGAGCGCGAGCGCGCCGATCCGCCGAAGCGGCAGGCCTTCGCTCTTGCGCATGTCGTTCGGAAGCAGATTGATGTGAATCATCTCAACGCTCCTTTTGAATCCGCGACGCCAATCCCAGCGCGACCGCCATCTGACTCGAAAGCTCCGCGAGGACCTCCGGGTTCGTGTCGGCGAGCTTCAGCGACAGGCTTCCCAGCGGGTCCCATACCGTCGTCCGACGATTGAAGATTCGCTCGAAGGACGGAGCGAGTATCGGCATCCTCGCCGAGCCACCGGAGAGAAACACCTCCTCGACCCGACTCTCGAACTGGTTCTCGAAGTAGTCGAACGACAGAAGCACTTCGCCGCCGAGATCTTCGAACGTTTGCGCGAGCGCTTCTTCGAGTTCGGCTTCGCTCTCGCCAGGGTTCTTCTTGAACTCTTCGGCGTCCTCGAGACGCATCCCGAGGCGCTTCGACACGGCTTGCGAGATGTCGTTTCCGCCCATGTAGATCTCGCGCGTGAACAGCGACTGATCTCCCTGGAGGATGTTGATGGACGTCTTGCGCGCACCGATGTCGACGAGCGCGACCACGCCGGCGGTCTCCTCGGCCGGGTCGGCTCCGGATTGCAAGCCGAACTCGTAGGCGTTGCCGAGCGCGAACGCATCGACGTCGATGACGCTCGGCTGCAGGCCCACGTCCTGCACGACCTTCACGGCGTCGTCGACGACGTTGCGCTTGGCGGCGACCAGAAGCACCCGCATCTTGTCCTCCTCGACTCCGTCGAGGCTCATGTCGCCGGGCCCGCCGAGACGCTGGCAGTCCTTCACGACATCGGACATGTCGAACGGGATGTACTTGTCCGCCTCGAACTCGAGCGCACGCGGCAGCTCTTCGTCCGTCATCCGAGGCATGCTGAGGTAACGCACGATGACCGACTTGCCCGAAACGGCAGTCGCGACGCGGCGCGTGTGGAAGTCGGACGAACGGATCATGTTCGCGAGAACCTCGTTGCGCTCCTCACCGGGCGGAAGCTCCACCGTGGCGGTCGCGGTCACGTAGGTCTCGCCGCCCGACGTCGTCAGCTCGACGGCCTTGGCAGTGTGCGATCCGATGTCCAACCCAATGAGGGACTTCGATTTCCTGAACATTGAGTCTCCTCGATCCGAGAGTCCGTTTGCGTGATCGTAAGGAACCGGGAGTCACCCCCGATTCCGCGATTCGCTCTTTCGTCCCGTGTCGAGCATCTGCTTGAGAGGAAAACCGGATTTCGGGGGGCCTCAGGCGGTCTCGGAGCCCGCTCCGGGGGCGCGCACGGTGGGGCTTCTGCGGACTGTGGGGCGGCGGGCGCGGCCACGGTGAAGGGGGCG
>JAUIME010000913.1 GCA_030433195.1 bacterium | reverse complement strand
CCTTCAGCCACGGCTCGAAGCGATCGGCGTCGCGCAAGCGATCCAGCGACCGGAATACCTCGACGAACGTTCCCTGGGCGAGCTCGTCGGCCTCGACCGCATCGCGCGCCAAGCGATGGGCGTAGGCCGAGAGGACCCCGTCGTACAGCTCGACGAGCTCGCTGAATGCCCTGCGATCACCCTGACGACTTCGCTCGACGATGGTTCGTTCGACGATGGTTCGTTCGACGCCGGAGCGTTGAGCCGGCGAGCGATCGGCGGGATCGTCGCCTTCGCCGCGTATCGACTTGGCGCCGCGTGTGAATTGGGGCGTATCGCGCACGGTGGAGCCTCCCGGGACGTCTTGCATATCTGTCGCGCGAGACCGGGATTTGCAACCGAAAAAATCTGCCTGTCCGGGAAGAAGCCCGTGGAACCGCAGCGATCCGCGTCTGCCAAGGCATGGCGATTGCATTTCAGCTTCTGAGAGGCACGCCATCCGACCGCTCCTCGCCGAAGACGGCGGGCGCCTCGGTAAGGCTTACTCGAGAACGTTCTTTTTACCGGGGTCACGGCCTCGACCGCGGCCCCTGACGAACCCGAAAGGAGTCGACCACGTCGATGATCGATCGATGCGCCACGAGGCCGATCCGTGAGAAGTGGAACCGGGCGACAGGCGTCCCGCACGCGCCGACCGCAGATTCTCCGACGTTCGCGTGGGAGTTCGGCGCGACACACGCGGCGCCCGCGTTTCCCCGCCTCCTTCTTCTCGTGATCTTGGTTTCGGTCTCGGCCTGCGACAGCGGTGAGTACCTGCCCGCCGACGTTCCCGGCGTCGAGAGCCGGCGGCTCGAAGACGGCACGATCGAAGTCCGGACCGAGGGGCTGACGCTGAGGCTCGAACCGACGGCGAACGTCCACATCGACACCGTCACCGCGAATCCTTGGCAGATCCGGATCGGCGACGACGTGATGCACGTTTCCCGCAGCGCGATCCGCATCGGATCGACCGACTACGGACCTGCGCCATCGGGGTCTACGGTCCGCGTGTCGCAGGACGGAGTCCATATCGACGGCGAGCATCGTGGCGAGCTTCCCGAATTGGCCGACATCGACGAATCGAGTGACTCCGCAGCTTCGCCTACGGATTCGAAACGACGAGGAGACGCATCATGAAACGATCGAACCCGCTACCGCAACGACGAACCGAGTCCGACGACAGCAACGGCGCGCTCGCCCGGCCGCTCGTCGACACGATCCGCGAGCTCGAAGAAGCCGCGATCGATCCGATCGTCGCCGGCGAGCTGTCTTCGTGGTGTCACCGCGTCCTGCCGAAACTCACCGAAGTCCACGCGATCTGGCAGAGCGAGGCCGACGAGCGTCGAGCCATGCATCGCGACATCGAAACCACCGACCCCGAATCGATCCACCGGAGCGAAGAGCTCGGCGAGCAAGAGCAAACGGTGGAAGACCAGCTACTGCGGATCTGTGATCGGTTGGGAGATCTCGCCCACACGGATGACCCCGACCGACCTCGCGGAGTGGCCGAAGCGACGCGCATGGGCGACGCGCGCACGGCACGTGCCGCGATCCTGCATTGGAGTGTCGACGCGCGAATGCTGCTCGCCGATCTCGCGCATCGGCTCACGGAAGCTCTCTACCGCGACCGCGGAACGCCGGGAGGCTGATCCTCGCGCTCCGCGACCTCGCGATCGTCGACGGCCGTCCCTGAACGCCGTCAGAAAAGGAGGCACTCATGTTGTTCCGAACGAGTGAACTTCACGGCATGACCTTGCAAGCACGCGACGACGAACTCGGTCGCGTGAAAGACGTCATCTTCGATGACGAGACATGGATCGTCCGCTACCTCGTCGCCGACACG
>JAUIME010000127.1 GCA_030433195.1 bacterium | reverse complement strand
AGTCGATCAGCAAGGTCGCCGAAGAGGCGCTCGGCGAGTTTCGCCTCGTCGTCGAAGTCCGCGAGACCGGGGAAGTCGAGTTCTTCATCGACGGCGAGTCGATCGGCAAGCGCGAGTACGCTCCCGAGATTCTCGAGGGCAAGGGACTCGGCCTGCTCGGCGGATCCGTCGGGGGGCTCACCTTCAAGGACATGCGAGTCCGGTACTGAGGCGAGAGATCAGCGGTTCGTCGTCTCGGCGACGGAGAGGCGGGTCGGCCATGTGAAGACGAAGGTCGTTCCGCGTCCGGGCCCCGGCTCGATGGTCACGTTGCCGCCGAAGCGTCGGACGAGTTTGCGAACGATCGCGAGTCCCATGCCGCTCCCTTCGACTTTGTCGCGGCTGCGAAGCGTGCGGAACATCTCGAACACTTGCTCGCGATGGGATTCTTCGATTCCGGGGCCGTCGTCCGTCACGCGAAACTCCGTGCCCTCTGTGGAGCTCGTGGCCGAGACCGTGATGGCTCCCGTGTCGCGGTCGTGATGCTTGACGGCGTTACCGATCATGTTGATGAACACCTGGCGCAGCGGCGTCGCGTAGGTGGTCAACGTGGGGAGGCTGCTTTCGACGCGAACCTCGAAGCCCGCGGGAATCGAGAGTAGGTCGAGGACCTCGTCGAGAAGGTCGTTCACGTCGACTTCGACGACTTGCTGCTGCGAATGACCGAGTCGGGAGTAGGCGAGGAGGTCGTCGAGCAGGTTGCGCATGCGTAGCAATCGGCGGTGCAATCTCGCGAAGCTCTCCTTCGACGTTTCGCTCAGCCGATCGCCTTCGTCTTCCTCGATGAAGTTCACGAGCGCGGCGATTCCGCGCAAGGGCGAGCGCAGGTCGTGCGACGCGACGTAGGCGAACTGCTCGAGCTCGTAGTTGGATTCTCGCAGCTCGGCCATGTAGCGCTCGGCCTCGCGTTCGCGTTGTTTCTGCAACGTGACGTCACGACCTTCGGGAATCAGATACGCGACCTCGCCGTCGACGACGACCGGCGAGATCGAGAACTCCACCTCGATGAAGCCTCCGTCGTGCGTGTCGTGCGTCGCCGCAAAGCGATCGGTCTCGCCTTCGGCCGCACGTCGGATGGCCGTCTTCAGACGTTCCTGCAGATCTTCGCAGTGCGTCCACCACGGAGTCTCCCAGAACGGTTTGCCGAGTACGTCGTCGATGGGAACACCGATCGAGTCGACGGCTGTGCGGTTCGTGTCGAGAAGCACTCCGTCCGTCGAAATGAGCCCGAGCAGGTTCTGGCTGTTGTCGATGATGCCGCGTACCTTCGCGTCCGATTCGGCGAGGGACCGAGCGATCGCATCGTTCGCCATCGCGAGCGCGCGCATCTCCAACATGTGCTCGACTTGCTCCGCGAGGGTGTTCAAGAAGTCGCGCTGCTGCTCGCTCACGGAACGCGGTTCTCGGTCGATCACACAGAGCGTGCCGATCGGGACGCGGAGAAACGGACAAGAGACGACGGCGCCCGCGTAGAACCGAATGTGGGGCGCGTCGGTCACGAGCGGGTGCTCGTCGAATCTCGTGTCGTCGTCGGTGGACTCGACGACGAACGGGCTTTCGGGTTCGAGGATCGCGCGATCGCAGAAAGACGGGCAGCGGGAGGTCTCGGAGGCGTCGATGCCGACGCGAGCCTTGAACCATAGGCGGTGCTCGTCGACGAAGCTCAGGAGAGCGATCGGCATCTCCAAGTTCGTCGCCGCGAGTCGTACGATGTTGTCGAAGATCCGCTCGGGAGCCGTGTCGAGGATCGCGAGGTCGCGGAGTGCCTGGAGCCTCTCGGCTTCGCGAAAAGGTAGCTCTGCGGCCATGCAAGCGATCCTCCTGGGGATCCTTCGGCAGGTGGCCGCACGCGTCGGGGGTCGAGAATCCGGGGGCCGACGGGGTGCGACGAGCGAGAACGCCGGGGAGCACGTTCGACGGGGGTGTCCGCGGCGGGGAGCGAGATGGGGCGGACGGACGGATCAGGGAATTCTCGGACGGGTTCGACGCGACTTGAGCGCGGAATCACTGCGAGAATCGGTCTGTGGTCGTCATCGGTCCGCGATCGTGATCCGGTGTCCTTGGCGCCGGCAGCCGCCGCGGCCCTCGAGGCGTACGATGCCGTCGGTCATGGCGGCGCGCACGCGAGATCCCATCCGCGCGAAGCCGAACGTCCGTGCGAGCTCCCGCTCCAGGTCTTCCTGCGGCAGGCTGATCTGGCGAGAGAGGATCCACTCGGCCGCGTTGGCGATCTCGATCGGGGGGATCTCTTCGGCGCCGCGGACAGGTTCCGATCCGGGGCCGGGGGTGCGGAACCCTCGATAGTCGTCGGGGCCTTGCTCGGAGTGCCAGACGAAGTCGTCGGCGAGGGTCGGCGTGGGATCCATCGAGGCGAGCGCCTCGAGGACGTGCGTCTGAACACGTTGCGTCACGCGTTCGATCCCGAAGCGCTCGGCGACGATTCGCGTCAACCGATCGATGTGGATCGGAGCCTCCCGATCGACGTGCTCACGCAGCGTCGCGGTGATCTTCGTCTTCGATCCGGAGTCGTAGAACGCGTCGGAATCCCCGACGATCGTGGCGTCGGCGGTTTCGGGATACGGGCGTCCGGCAACCGGGTTCTCGGGAATCGGCGGCGCGTCCTGGGTCGGATGGGCGGCGGCGCGTGCGAAGCGCTCGGGCGGGGGATCTTGTTCGTCGCGCCGCGCGTCGGCTTCGTTCGCTTCGGACTCGTGCGTGGATGAGAGGTCTTCGGCGGAAACGGGGGCCTTCTCGGGCGCCGATGAAGAGGCGTTCGCGGGCCGTTCGTCGTCGGCGGGACTCGATGCATCGCGGTGTTCGACGGCCGGACTCTCGTTTTCGCTCGTGCCCGCGCGACGCGCAACGGCGACCGCATCGGTCAGTCGTCGGACTTCGCGCTCCGCGTCGCTCCACCAATCGGTCGACCACACGCGTTCGAGCTGCCACCCGAGTCTACCGAGGACTTCGTGGCGAATGCGGTCACGGTCGCGAGCGGTGCTCGCGCCCGCGTAGGTCGGCCCATCGCACTCGACGCCGAGACGATAGCGGTCGGGATCCTCGTGCTCGCGCACTCCGACATCCACTCGATACGACGACGTGCCGACGGCGGGGTCGGCTTGGAAGCCCGTGCGCGTGAGTCGCGCGGCGACATCGTCGGCAAGCTCGGGCGTTGCGTACGCGGGGTCGCGGTCGTGGCCCCCCGGGCTCGCGCCTCCGCGCTCGGCGTACGCGAGGAACTCGGCGAGATGTCGTACTCCGGTCGAACGTGTCTTCGAGAGGTCGATCGCGTCGGATCGGATCGAGGAGAAGACGAGGACCCGCGCGCGTGCTCGCGTGATCGCGACGTTGAGTCGACGCTCGCCGCCCTCACGGTTGAGAGGGCCGAACGTCATCGACATCTTGCCGTGCGCGTCCGGGCCGTAGCAGATCGAGAAGAGAATGACGTCGCGTTCGTCGCCTTGCACGTTCTCGAGATTCTTGATGAACAGCGGCTCTTCGCGCTCGTCGCCGAAGAAACGGTCGATGCTCGGACGGTCGCGCCGCGCCTCCTCGAGCAGATCCTCGATGAGTGTCTGTTGCGCTCGACTGAACGCGACGACGCCGAGGGCCGGCGGCTCGACACCGTCGGCAACGGCCGCCTCGAGCCGCGCGACGACTTCGGCGACGATCGCCTCGGCCTCGGCGCGGTTCGTGCGCGTACCGCCGCGATCGTACACGCCGTTCTCGACGAACCGCAGCGAGACGCCGAGCTCGTCGGACACGGCTTCGGGCCCCGGGAACGTGAACAGCCGGCGGTCGTAGTAACGCGCATTGCTGAACGCGATGAGACTCTCGTGGCGACTGCGGTAGTGCCAGGCGAGATGCAATCGCGGCAATCCGCCCGCTTCGCACTCGTCGAGGATGCTCTCGAGCTCCACGACGTCGTCCTCGTCGATCCACTCGTCGTCGTCGCGGTCGGCCTTCTGGAAGAAATCGGTCGGCGGGAGCTGTTTGGAGTCCCCGACGATGACGGCTTGCTTGCCGCGCGCGAGTGCTCCGATTGCGTCCTGCACGGGGATCTGCGACGCTTCGTCGAAGATGACGAGATCGAAGCGCGGGTAGTCCGGATCGAGGTACTGCGCGATCGACAGTGGACTCATGAGGAAGCACGGCTTGAGCCGCGGCATGAGGTTCGGCAGGCGCTCGAGCAGACGACGCACGGGCAGGTGGCGACGCTTGAGCTTGAGCTGACGCAAGAGGATGCCCGCTTCGGATGTCGCGGCGGCGTCATCGTCGAGGGTCGGGACGGCTTTGGCGAGTCGCGCGCGGAGTTCGTCGCGCGTGATGTCGAGCCACCTACGGTCGAGCGCGCGGAACTTCTCGATCTTGCGCTCGTGCTCGGCGCTGTGGAACGTCCGCAATGCCTCGATCGAGTCGATCGCGACGCGCACCCAGGCTTCGAGGATCGAGCGATCGAGTACGCGGACGAATCGATCGGCCGCGAACTGCCCGGCGTCGAACCGCTCGAGGATCGCGCCGATGCCGGCGTCGCGCGCTTCGCCGCGGACGAGTTGCCAGTGGCACCAATCGCGCAAGCTGCCGAGCGCTTCCGTGACGATGCGGCAGGTTTCGCGCACCGTCCCGAGGTGATCGCTGCGGTCGGCGCCGCCGAAGGTGGTGTCGGCGTCGATCTCGAGCCGGGACTCGAGCGCGGCGCGAGCCCGCAGAAAGTCCGAGACTGCGGTTCCGTGCTCGACGAGGCGGCGGGCGCGAGGCGTCCCCTCGGCGATCGTGTCGCGTCGGTCGACCGCGAGGGCCGCGCCCGCTTCGCGCAGCGCGTGCGCGGTCGGTGTATCGAAGCTGTCGTCGACTTCGAGCATCGCGGCGCGCCACGCTTCGGCCCACTCGAGGCGCCTGCGCAGCGTGTCGGCGTCGCCGTTGCCGCGATCCCAGGCCGTTCCGAAGGCGCGCGCGGGATCGCACTCGGGATCGCCGAGCGCCGCGGTCTCGTCGCGCAGACGTCGCGCCGTCTCGAGGTCGGTGAGCAACGCGTCGGGCTTCGGCATCGAGCCTTCGAGCAGGAATGGTCGGACGCTCGAGCGTACGCCACGGTGCGCGAGCCAGCGCAACGGAGCGAACTTGTCCTTGGCCGCGCGTAACCGTGCGATGAGGCCGTCGAGGTCGGCCTGGAGCAGCGAAGGCGTGTAGCGATCGCAAAGCGCGGCACGCAGGGCATCGCGCGCCACCGCGCGGTCGATCCACTCCGTGAGGCGAGCCCGGCGTTCGGCCCACTCGACGGTGTCGAGCAGATCGTGCGTCGCGCCGGGCGTCTCGAGCAGCAGCGAGGTGACGCGATCGAGCAGCGCGTGTTGGGCTTCGCTCGGCTTCGCATCGACCGGTAGCCCGACGAGGTCGGCGATGCGGCCCGTGGCATCTTCGAGCTGTTCGGCCGCGCGCGCGAGCGTCGCGAGGTCGTCCTTCGCGCGATCGGGCAACGAGGTCTCGAATCGCGTGCGGCCGATCCCGCTCAGCGGATGTGCTGTCAGGTCGCCGACGGCGTTCGCGGCGATGCGCAGTCGGTCGGCGATCTCGCGCGCGTGCGCGAATGTCTCGGCGTCGATCGCATCGATCGACTCCAGCTCGACGGGCACGCGATCGACGTCGCGAAGCGTCGTGAGCCGCGCGAGCGCTTCGTGGATCGAGGCTCCGATCGCGCGCGGCGCATGCAGTTCCGCGACGTAGTCGTTGAGCTCCGACCGTGAGGTCGCGAGCGCCTTCGCGTGCGACTCGAAATCGCCGGGCGGCTCGGCGCGTGTTTCGAGCGCCTCCGCGAGTTGATCGAGCACGTGCCTCTTGCTCGTCTTGTTCGAGTGCAGCTCCAGACAGTACGGAACCAACCCGATACTCGTGAGTCGACGATGAACGACTTCGAGCGCGGCGCGCTTCTCGGCCACGAAGAGCACGCGCATGCCACGCCCGAGCGCGTGCGCGATGAGGTTCGTGATCGTCTGCGACTTGCCGGTTCCGGGTGGGCCTTGCAGAACGAAACTCTTGCCGTCGGCACCCGCGAGCACCGCCGCGAGCTGTGAGGAGTCGGCGTCGAGCGGGCACAGGATCCGCTCGGGCGCGTAGTCCGCATCGAGGCGGTCGGCCGCGACGAACTCGGTCTTCGGGTGCAGGGGCCGGTCCGGCGTTTCGACGAGATGCCGCACGACCTCGCTCTCGAGCAGATGGTCGGCGCGCGTCTCGAGGTCGGACCACATCAGGAACTTCGTGAACGAGAACGTGCCGATCGCGGCTTTCTCGCGAATGTCGAAGTGCGGGACGCCCTTCACGGCGACCCGAAAGCGGCGGAAGATGCGCGCCACGTCGACACCCGAGTCGTCTTCCGGAAGCTCGTCGAGGCCCGCGGTGTCGATGCCGAGCTCGGTGCGCAGCTTCTCGAGCAGCGTCACGTTGATGCGGGGCTCTTCGTCGAGCGTGCGCACGCGATAGCCTTCGGAGATCGATCGCCGCACGATCTGCACGGGCACCAATACGAGCGGAGCGAGCCGTTCCTTCTCGCGATCGTTCGCGTCGCGCCACGACAAGAAGCCGAGCGCGAGGTACAGGCTGTTCGTACCGGACTCTTCGAGATCGTTGCGCGCCGCGCGGTACACCTCACGCAGTCGATGATCGAGCTCTTCGCCGTCGTAGGGCGTTCGCAGCCGTCGATCGGCGAACTCGGCACGGACGAAATCGTCGATGCTGTCGCTCTGTTCTCGGTCGGAGTGCAACGTGGCCGAGCGGCCTTGGTCTTCGAGGAACGTGGGCTTCGGAAACAGCGCGAACTCGGTACCGTCCGCGAGTGCGTCTTCGAGCGCCGCAGGATCGGTGAACGACAGCTCGAGCGTCTTCCGCGTCGGGCGGAAGTTGAGCAAGCGGTTGCGAAGCGTGAGGTCGAGCAGGCGCTGCTTCCAGCGGTCGAGCCGCGTACCGGGCTCGTCGCGATCGGTGGTCTCTTCGGATGCGGCGGGCTGCTCGGGTTCGACCTCGGGCTCGTCCGGTTTGAAGCGGTCCGGGTCGATCGGGCTCGGGTGGGCCGCTTCGGGGGCGGTCGCTCGCGGTGCGTCGGCGAACGACTCGCGGGGCGTGGTTGCGGGATGCGCTTCGTCGCTTGGCGGCGCTTCGTCGCCCGGCGGCGTCACGAAGCGACCGTCGCCCATGCGGTACGGCAGCGGCCGGATGCTCATCGCGCGCGCTCGGCGGATGTCGATGCCGCAGAGGAACGCGTCTTCGTCGTCGAGGTGACGGCGTCCGAGCTCGCATGCGCGTTCGAAGGAACTCGACGTTCCCGACGTGACCGCGGTGGCTTCGAGCGCGAGCATCTCGCCGAGATCGATGCGCTTGCGAAGACGCGTGACGTCGTCGAACGAGGCTTCCGGGAACGACTCGTCGTGCAGCCAAACCGCGAGCAGCGCGTGGCCTCGCACGAGGACGGGCACCGGATGCAGGCCGGCTTGCTCGAAGAGGGCGGCGAACAGCACCACGAGATCGAGGCAGTTCGCGAACGAGTACTGGGCGATGAGCTCGGGCGAGCGGATCTTCTGGCCCGTCGTTTCGTAGCTCGCGGCCGTCGTGCCGTAGGTGATCCGCTGGGCGCGCACGGCGGCGTAGATCGAGGCGACCGCTTCGCGCACGTCGGCGGGACTCGTGTTCTGATAGCCCGGGAAGCCGCGCCGCGTCGCGCGCTGCTCGCTCGACGCGGCGGCCTCGCCGAGGAGCGTCTGGATGTCGGGATGGTTCGGCATCACGAACGCGGCGAGCGTTTCGGGAAGCGACGCGAGTCCGCTCCATTCGTTGTAGGCGAGGATCTCGAGCGGGCAGGTCGTCGCGGCGACCGCTTCGCCGGCTTCTTCGACCACGACGCGCATGCGTGTCGATTCACGTTCGGTCTGGCGCGCGAGAATGGTGGGGTCGAGCGCGAGATCGGGCGTCTCGAACGTCACGGATTCTCCCGCGGCGAGCCGATCGATACGCAGCTCGAGTGGATCGGCGAACTCGGAATCGATCGTCACGCGCGCGACGAGGTTCTCGCGCGTCGCGGCGGTCGTGTTCGTCACGCGCAAGAGCTGCACGACGGGAACCGAGTTCTGCTGCATCGCGTAGTTCACGCGCGGATCGTAGTCGATCTCGATCGTGATCGCGTCGGCGGCACGCGGTGCGGACGCATCGGTTTCGGAGTGGGTGCGGCCCGGCGAGCCCGGTTCCTGCATGAGAGCGTCTCTTCCGAAAGGGAATCTCCAACGACCGTGATTCTATCCGCGGGGGAGTCGAATCTCAACGATTGGGGGGCGTCCCCGGTCGCGCCGGCGGGTTGGCCTCTCGACCCCTTGTCGGCCTCGGCGCGGCATGCGACAACGGCACGAGCCGCCGCGTCGAGCCCCGCCGCGGCCCCGATCCGGAGGTGTGGTGATGCGACATGCGTTCTTGGGCGGTTTGGTGGTCCTCTTCGTTCTCGGTTTCTTGATCTATGCAAAGAGCCGGCTGCCGGATCCGACGCCCCCGCGAGATCGCGAGGAGACGCAGGCTGCCCTCGATGGAGGGGCCTCGCAGGCGAATGACGTCGAGCCCCCTGCGTTTCGACCCGCACGGCCCGAACCGGATGCGACCGCAGAAGACGATCCGATCGAGGACCCGGTCCCCGAAGCCCCGTCGACGGCCGATGAGGATGCCGCAGCGACACGCCGCACGGCCGACCCGTCGCAGGACGACGACACGGGAACGAGCGATCCGCGACGCTACACGCAAGACGACGACCGCGGCTCGAGCGAGGATCAGATTCGCCGGGCGTCGGCGCTTCGCGAGTGGATCGGAAACCAGAAGGCGCTCATGGCGGACGTAGCGGTCATCGAGGAGCGCGTGCGCGGCGGCGATGCAGCGGCCGCGCAAGAGTTCAACGACGCGTTCGATGCGCTTGCCCGAGATCTGGTCGACACGTTCGGACCGCGGCTCGCGCACGAGTATGCCAAGCGGATTCCGATCTATCGAATGGACGTCGAGACCGGGGCGCTCACTCGAGTCGACGAGACCGGCGCGGAGGTCGAAGAACCGGTGCGCCGGGGCGGGCGCGGCGACGGTTGAGGCGCATCGGGCGTTCGCGCACGTAGCGGTGACGAGGGCGATCCCGGACCCGCGGGTTCGTGATCTCTCAGACGGCGTTGGTGACCTTGCGCGCGATGTACTCGCGTAGCGCGGCGAGTGTCTCGTCGTCGAGCGCGTCGAACTCGAGCCCGATCTCGTACGGGGGTTCGAGGTCCGCGTCGGGATGCCAGCGCGTCTCGGCGTGCAGGCGCAGGTACGTCTCTTCGGCCTCGTCGTCTTCTTCGTTCTCGAGAAGCACGTGGAGCAACAGCGGAGTGCCGACCGGCAGGGCCTTGTGAACGCGGATGCGCGCGCCCCCCTCGGAAATCTCCGTGAGAAGGCACGGCATCTCGTCGAGACCTCGCCCGACGGAAGCGGCATCCGTCGCGTTCTCGAAGGTGATCGTCACGTTCTCCTCGACTCGCGGTTGCTTGCGTTGATCGTGCATGAGCTCTCTTTCGGCGCGGACACGGGGCGCGAAGCGGACGGACCTTCCACGGCCAGTGGGTCGGACGTGGCCCACGAGCGAAACGAACGCGAAACGTCGTCGAGAAACGGGTCTGACGGCTTCGTCAGGACTCCTTCTCGAGACGCTTCCAATACTCCTCGGGCGTATCGTGCGCCATCTTGAGCGCTCCGTTCGCACCGGCGTATTGGGCTTCTTCGACGCGCGTCACCTTGCCGCTTCCGAGCATGTCGCGCATCGCTTCCTCGAGCACGCGATCGAGCCCGTGGATCTGCGAACCGCCGCCCGCGAGCAGCACGTGCTCGCGCAGTTTGTTCTGGAAGTCGGGGTCGAACGTGGAGATGAGCTTG
>JAUIME010000912.1 GCA_030433195.1 bacterium | reverse complement strand
ATGGGTGCGGACGATGTCGTGCTGCCGAAGAACCTCGGCAACATGTGCTTCGGCCCGTTCCAGCTCGCGACGCGTCCGGCCGACATCACGTACAACAGCATCGGCGCGCCGAACAAGCTCGGTACGAACGACGCTCCGCTCGGCCCGGCACAGATTCCGAACGGTGGCTCTCTGACGGTGTTCGACTTCCCGAGCGGCTTCGGCTCCGCGGGCCAGATCACCTTCCAGGGCGTCGTCCGCGATGTCTGTACGCAGGGTGACAAGGACTTCAGCGTGACCAACGGCGTCGTCGTCGACGTCCAGTAATCCACACGCGCTGGAGCGCTACACGCTTCATCGAGGGGCAGGAGAGCATCGCTCTCCTGCCCCTTTTTTCGTGCGCCTCCGGTCGATTTGAGAAACGACTGCGCGACGCCTGCAAACCCCGCGAAGCGCGTTGAGGGTCGTCCCGATGTCTGGTACATTCGGCGGCGATCAAACGAGATTCCGCCCCGCCGCATTCCAGCGGCCGTACCGCGCTAGCGGTCATGCCGGGCCCTCACTTCGAACCCGAGACGAAGGTGCATTCATGCGAATCCTCTTCTGGCTCCAGATTCTCGTCGCGCTCCTCCTTTCGGGGAGCTCTCTCGTCCGAACGCCGGCTCCGGTCGCCGACCGCGAGCTTCATCCCGCGACCGCACGCTTGCTGGCCGAAGTTCCCGGCGTCGGCGTCGTACGGGACGGCGCACGCGTCCACGCGCTCTACGGAATGCCGATGACGATCGGGCGTACGCCTGCCGACGCGGTCGACGCGTTCTGGAACCAGTATCGCGGCGCGCTCGGAGTCGAGCGGCTCGAGCTCGAGCTCGAACGATTCCATCCGGTCGGCGTCGACGGCACCTTCACGATCTTCGCCTATCACCAGATGATGGACGGTCTGCGCGTCGAGAACGGTCTCGTGCGGCTACTCGTCCGTGACGATGGGCGGCCTGCGGTCGTCTACGTCGGAGCCAAGCTCGCGGCGCGGCCGCGCGGCGGATTCGAACCGATCGCCATCGAAGGCGCCGATGCCGTCGCCACGGCGCTCGCCACCGAGTCGTTCGGTGCGCTCGACTCGCTCGGTGCCGCCGAGCTCGTCGTCTTCTATCGCGAAGCGGAAGTCGACCTCGAAGAACCGATCCGCGCCTGGAAAATCCGCACCGAAAGCGCACCGGGCGCGACCGAGTACGAAGCCTACACGCTCTTCGTCGATGCGGCCTCGGGCGATCTCGTCTACGTCCGCGACGACGTGCACCACACCGACGTCGACGGCACCACGTCGGGACTCGCGACACCGGGAACCTTCCCGGACACGGGCTCGAATCCGCCGTCGTCGTTCCCCCTGTCCACACAAGACGTCGGCATCGCGGGCGGCAACAGCGCGACGAGCGACCGCATGGGGAACTTCACGATTCCGAACCCCGGGAGCGGACCTGTCACGGTCGAAGCGAACCTCGAGGGACCGTGGGTGCGCGTGTTCACCGATCAGGGATCGCGCTTGTTCGAATCGACGACCGTGACTCCGCCCGGCCCCGCGACGCTCTTCTTCAACGCAACACCGAGCGAGTTCGAAACCGCGCAGGTCAACGCCTACATCCACACGGTCGCCACGCACGACTACTTCAAGGACCGTCAGCCGGCCTTCACGCCGATCGACCTCTCGATCGAGTGCAACACCAACCTCACGTCGAGCTGCAACGCGTTCTACAGCTCGGCCAACCAATCGATCAACTTCTACAACGCCGGAGGCGGATGCGTGAACACGGCGTACTCCTCCGTCGTCGCGCACGAGTACGGACACTTCATCGTCAATCGTCTCGGGCTGTCGCAGGGCTCGTTCGGGGAAGGC
>JAUIME010000126.1 GCA_030433195.1 bacterium | reverse complement strand
GAGGAGATCTACATCCTCGAGGTCAACCCGCGCGCCTCACGCACGGTGCCGTTCGTGGCCAAGGCCATCGGCGTGCCGATCGCCAAGATCGCCGCGCGCGTGATGGCCGGCGAGCGGCTGTCGATCTTCGGCCTCACCGAGGCCCGAGACGGAAGCATCTGGTTCGGCACCAGCCGCGGCGTCGGCCGCCTCGAAGGAGAGACGGTTCACTACTTCACGGACCGGTAAGCTCCGGCCCCGCGCTCTGCCCTACGCCCGCGCCTTCGCGATCAACGTCCTCGCGTTCGCGAGCGACGTCTTCGACACTTCCTTGCCCGAGAGCAATCGCGCGATGGCTTCTTCGCTCTCTTTCTTGGTGAGGCGGCGGATGGTGGTTTCGGTGCGGCCGGCTTTGCCGAGCTTTTCGACTTGGAAGTGGGTGTCGCCGTGGGCGGCGACTTGGGCGAGGTGGGAGATGCACAGGACTTGGAAGCCTTGGCCGAGTTCGCGCATCTTGCGGCCTACGACGTCGGCGACGCGGCCGGAGATGCCGGTGTCGATTTCGTCGAAGACGAGGATGCAGGTGTCGGCGCCGGCGGCGAGGCCCTTCTTGATGGCGAGCATGATGCGGGAGATTTCGCCGCCGGAGGCGATCTTGTGGATCGGGTGGGCGGGTTCGCCGGCGTTGGAGGCGAGGCGGATGACGGCCGATTCGGCGCCGTGTTCGCCCGTTGTGGCGAGAATCGCCGTGGCTTCGGCGTGGAGCTTGGTGACGTCGTCGCCGAAGAGATCGAGGTCGAGCTCGGCGACGTTGCGCTCGACCGGCTCGAGGACGACGTCGAGCTCGGCGCCGGGCATGGCGAGCTCGTGGAGCTCCGTCTCGATCTTCTTCACGAGGCTCGCGACCGCCTTCTTGCGCGCGGTGGTGAGCTTCTTGGCACTCGCTTGGAGACTTCGGGCACGATCGGCCAAACGATCGGCGATCTCGCGGGCTTCGGCCGAAGCCGATTCGAGGAAGTCGAGCTCGCCGCGCAGTCGCTCGCGCTCTTCGACGAGGCCGTCGACGTCGGATACCGCGAAACGCCGCACGAGATCCTGATAGCCCGCGAGTCGTTCTTGCGCGGCCGTGAGCTCGGACTCGTCGACGTCGAGGCCCGTCGCTTCGCTGCCGACGCGGAAGCTCAGATCGTCGAGACGCGAGGCGAGGTCGGCCGCCTCTTCGGAGAGCTCGCGAGCCGACGGCGAACCGGCGTCGGCGAGATTGCCGAGCGCGCGCGCCACTTGCCACACGGGTTGACTCACGGGGTCGCCGCCCGCGCCCTCGTCGAGCAGGGCTTGGGCTTCGGCGAGCTTCTCGCGTGTTCGCATCGCGCCGCCCGCGTTGCGGCAAAGATCGCTCACGCGCTCGAAGTCTTCGCGTGAGGGATCGAACGTGTCGAGCTCGTCGGAACGATACGTGAGGTAGTCGGCATCGCGGCGCCGCGCGCGGAAGTCTTCGGCCGTGCGCGCGAGATCGCGTAGCGCGTCGGTGCACTCCGAGAACCGTGCGCGCACGGCGTCGAGCGTATCACGCTTGGCGAGGAACTGATCGACGTAGCCCGTATGTTGCGACGGATCGAGCAGCCGTTGATTCTCGTGTTGACCGAAGATGTCGATGAGCGCGGCGCCGAAATCGCGCAGCGTCGCGACCGTGATCGGGATGTCGTTGATCCACGCCTTCGATCGGCCCTTGGAGTTGACCGAGCGCCGCACGAGAAGCGTCGCGCCGTCGCCGTCACGCTCGACGGGGATGTCTCGTTCGTCGAGAAGTCCGAGCGACGGATGGCTGTCGGGAATGTCGAACGCGCCGCTCACGGTCGCGACGTCGACACCCGCGCGCACGGCCTCGGCGCTCGCCTTCGCGCCGAGCAACAGACCGAGCGCCTTGATGAGGATCGACTTCCCCGCGCCGGTCTCGCCCGTGATGACGTTGAAGCCGTCGTCGAACTCGATCGACAGCGCGTCGATGATCGCGAGACCGTGGATGTCGAGGGACGTGAGCATCGCCGAACCGAGCCTCTCGCAAGGGGTCTCCGGGGGCCGGGCGACGGGAATCGTCGACATGGATCACGCGGGAGCCCGCCCCGGGGACGACGCTAACGGTATAGCGATTCGCGGGCGCGGCGTAAACGCCTCAGCGGGGGCGGCGGCCGACCGGGCGATCGGCGAGGAGCTCGGCGTGCGCGAGCGCGTCCGGCGAGATGCCGATACCGCTCGCGCGGGCGCGCTCGAGATGCACGATGACTCGAAGACCGCGCGACGTCGCGTCGAGCCCGACGATCCCCTCGCGAGACGCGAACGAGTCGCAGGTGCCGACCGTGAGGACGCCCTGACCGTGGAGGCGGCGAGCGAGGCGGCGCGCCGCGTCGTCGGCGTCGCGGCCGACGAACAGCACGTGACAAGACTGCGCGTCTCGAAAAGCACTCGGCGAACCGACGTCGATGTGGCGGACGTCGATCGGGCGGCCGTCGACGACCTGCGTTCCGAGACTACGCTCGAGAAGCCGCAACACGGGCCCCTCGCCCACGTGCCCGACGAGGATCGGGCCGTAGCTGCGGTCGCTCGGCCACGTCGTCTCCTCGATCAACTGACCGAGGAACACGATCTCGCGCTTGGGAGCGTCGAGACCGGCATCGACATCTGGGTGCGTACGGACCACGACCATGCTCGCCACGGCGATGAGGATCCCGAGCACCACCGTCGTGAAGCGTTCTTGACGAACGGACGATCCCTCCGGGGAGGGCTCGGGCATGGACGGATCTTGTGAATGTATCGAAGTGAGTGGGCTCGAATCCACGAATCGCTCTCCGGCGCGAATGTGAGATCGGGGCGCCCCCTGCACGGCAGACCCTGATTCTCGGACGCGAGCACGTCGACTTGAACGACTCTCCCCGTGCTCCCGGAGAAACACCGCCCGGCTGCGGCCGAAGCCGACAACCGGGCGATGGATACCTCACTTGATGCGCGTCTCGCCGAGCGAATCGCGTCTCACGCTGCGTTCGTGCAGCGCCTCGTGATCAGCGGTTCGCCGGGTCGAATCCACGGTACAGCTCGGCGCGCTCCGCTTCCTGCGGGCTGAAACGCTCGATGAGCTTCGCGACGACCTGCGCGTAGAGCGCGCCGCGGTCGGCCAATCGGATCGGCTCGCCACCGCGATCGAGCGCCTTGGTGACGCGCGCTTCGGGGAAGGCCTTCGCGCCCGCCGCGGTCGCGGCTTCGAGCTCGGCGCGACCCTCGGCCGCATCGACCGACTCGGCCGTACCCGGCGTCCCGTGGAAGATGCGTGCCGAACGCAGGTCGACCTCGCCCGCGACGATCGCGACGAGACAGCCCGACTCGTGGCCGAAGTTCGTCTGCTCGGCCGGACGATCGTTCACGTAGAGGATCGGCATCGCCGACTGCCGCGGACGCAGCAGCGACTTGTCCGTACGCACCACGATCACCGTGCCCTGCTTCACCTCCGGGCGTTCCTTCGACCAATCGGATTCGTACGACTCGTCGAGCACGAAACGCTGCGCGACGACGAGGTTCTGTACCGGGACGGCCGTAAATGCCGACGGGTTCGACTCGGCCTGCGCGACGGCGCCTTGCGCGTTCTGGGCGTGCGCGGTCTCGGTCGTGCCGAGCACCGCGAGCGAGATCCCGATCGCGACACCGAGCGCGATGGCGGTCACCGCGCCGCCGATTCGCCTTGGGTCATTCGTATTCATGGTTACTCCTTCGCTCTCGCGTCCGCGAGTCTCAGCGGCCACGGTTGATTTCGACGTCGTCGAGTCCGATGCGTCCGACCGCATCGTCGCTCGAAGGTCCTCCGAACTCGAAGCGCACCGCTTCGATGTCCGTGAGGTCGATCCCCGATCCGTTCGCCTCGAAGTCGGTGAGGCGGATGCGGATCGTCTCGAACTCGTTCTGCCAGCCCGCACCGATTCCGGCGCCCGTTCGTTGGTACGGCTCCTCGAGTCCGCCGCCGTACACACCGATCGAGATCGTGCTCGTCGTGCCGATTCCATCGCGCAGCGTCACGTCGAACGTCAGGTCGCCGAGGCGAGCCGTCGTGTTGGGGTGCCGCGTTCCCTGGCACGCGCGGAACGACAGGAATTGTCCACGCGACAGGTCGCGGCGCGGCGCGACGATCTCGAACTCGAGGAATGCCGCCGAGCTGTAGTCGAACACGACCCCCGCGGTCGAGTCGTTGGAACGACCGTACGTCATCCCGTTCATGGGGTCGTTCGTCGTCCAACTGAAGCTGCCGTCGCCGTCGTCGAGGATTCCCTCGACGAGGTTCGTGACGTCGAACGACACGGCGCCACCCGAGCTGCTGATGTTGGTCGCGGGCTGAGACTGGAAGTCGTCGATCACGAACGTGTCGGCTTCCGGGCCGTCTTCCTTGTACATGTTGACGACGGTCGTGGTCGGCGCGACACCGATCGGCTTCAGCGTCTCGTACTGGCGCCACAGGTAGTCCTTGGCCGGCACGTTGTCTTCGAAGTACCGCTTCGCGAGCGCGAGGTACGCCGCCTTGGCGACGCGCTGCGCTTCGTCGCGACCGATCTGCGTCGCGGGCGGGCCTTGGAAATCGTTGAAGCCGCAACAATTGAAATCGTTGTGGTCGGCGCCGTGCACGTACGTCAGGTTGCGGAACCCGGTGCCGCGATCGAGCAAGTGAAGCGCCTGCGCGATGTTGTTGCTCGGGGTTCCGCTGACGTCACCGTCGGCCGAACCGTAGATCATGTGATAGTTCTTGCCGTACGGCAGCGACTGGAACGGGCCGAGGAAATCGGTCGGCGCGATGCTGCTCAACACGACGAGGTTCTCGGCGTCGAAGTTCACGGGAGTGTACGATCCCTCGACGATCCGGTCGTACGCACGCAGAATTCCTTCCCCACCGCGGCTGTGACCGATCCACATGATGCGCGACGTGTCGACGTGCCCCTCGAAGATGCCGCCCTCGATCGTGTCGAGGTTGCCGAGGAAATACTCCATGTTCGTGAGCGTCGTCGTCGACGCGGCGTTGATCCCCGGCATGGTGTCGTTCGCGTGACTCGACACGATGTAGCCGTAGGATGCGAGGTGCTCCTGCAGATACGCGTACCACGTGAACACGTGGCCGTTTCCGTGACTGATCTGGATGAACGGCAGCTTGCCCATGTTCGCGATGTTCGCGGGAAACACGTAGCGCTGCGACAGGAAGCTACCGCCGAACTCGGTCTCGGTCTGCGTCGCGAACGGACCCGGCTGCGTCAAATCGTGCACGATGTAGAAGCCCGCTTCGTCGATGTCGACGCCGCCCGAGTCGAACGCCGCGACACCGGCATCGGCGTACTTCACTCCGTCGACGAGGTCACCCGGATCGAGCGTCCCGTCCATGCCGAAGTCGTAGACCACGTCGTACGCGACTCCGAGCCCGGTGCCGGCCGCACCCGAGAGCCCCGTCGTCCACGCATCGACGACGTTGTCTTGCACGCCACCCGCCGTGACGACCGCGGTTTCGATGCCGCCGCTCTCGTCGAACAGGATGTTGTCGACCGCCCACTGATCGGCGCTACGGTGCTTGACGATGTAGACGTCGTACGTCTGACCGATGCGGTCCGCGTGACGAACCGGGTCGATCGCGGTCTGCACGATGTCGTTCTCTTGGATCGCCGCGACCTGCTCGAAGAACGGGAACGCCGCGAGCTCGCGCCCCGCGAGACCCGGGAACGGACCCGAGCGGAACAGGATCGAGTCCGAGCCGGCGCCCGACTCGGTCGCGGTCAAAGTCGACGTTCCGTGGAAGCGCGCATTCACGAGGAGCTGCGCGGGCAGCGCGCCGGGATCGATCGACAGCGGCAGCGTCGCGCGCGTACCGTCGGTGCGCCACACTTCGATCGGGCCGCCGCTCGAATCGACGACGACCGGCATCGCGGCCGCCGGCGAGTCGACCGTGATCGGTCGCATGGACGTTCGAAGACGCGCGAAGTTCGCGGTCGTGACGGGAGCGACCGGCGGCGTGACGAACACGCCCGTGGTCGCTTCCGTGGCGTCGTCGGAGAACGCCGCCGTGACGTCGACCTGCGACCACGCCGGGCTCGCGAGCACTCCCGCGAACGCAACGGCGATCAGAGCCGACACCATCGAAGCACCGCGGCGTCGCAACCGTCGCGCGCGGGCTCGCGCACGACCCAGCGGGGCGTGCAGCTTCGCATTACGAGATTCAGGATTCATGAGGCCTTCCGCGTGTGGGGTCCGAGGGAGACGGAAGTCCGATCTCCCGAGATCTGGGGTGGATCCGGCCCGCGAGCGTTGCGTTTCCGGAGGGCGGAGACGCGGCAGCGAAGGCGCGAACCGGACGATGACGAAAACCGCGGCAGCCCGGCCCGGACGTGCGGGGTTCCGCGACCCGCCCATGCTACCAGAACACTAACCGGAATACACCGCTCGGATTGCCTTCGGCCGACGCCGGGACCGATGCGGGCGAGGTCCCGATCAGGCGCCCTCGGCCCCCTCGGCGGCCCCTGGGAGCGAGCGAACGAGGACGTGCAAGTCCTTGGCGCTGTCGAGGCCGGCCTCGATCGACTCGAACGGTTGCAAGGCTCCCCCGGCGGTCCACTCCGATCGCACGAAGGAGGCCGTCACGAAGGTCGACCCGGCCGCGCCGAGACAGACGCCGTCGCGGTCGAGAGCCGCGCGAGACTCGGCGTCGAGTTGGAGCCGCGCGACATGCGGGCCGCGCACCGCAACGACGAGCGTTCCGCTCGGTCGCAGGACGCGGGCCGCCTCGCGCATCCAATCGTGCTGCGCCTCGACATCGAGCGCGTCGAGGCTTGCGGCAGCGAGCACGACGTCGAACGAAGCGTCGTCGAACGGGAGCCGCCCCGCCTCGGACACGCGGAAGTCTCCCTGGAGATTGGCGCTCATCCACTCGATCGCGCCCGGGTCGGCATCGCAGCCCGCGATCGTCGCCGACGGGAAGTCGACTCCGAACCATCGCGTCAGCCATCCCGTTCCGCAGTCGACGTGCAGCAGAGACGCGACCGCCGCGGGATCGCGATGCGCTCCGACCGCGCGGCGGAGGTCGTCGGAGACCATGCGCCCCTTCGCTCGGTACACGCGCTCGTCGGGGATACCGACCGCAGCGACACGGCGGTCTTCGGCGGGCAGCGGCGCGTCGTCGCGATCCGGCGAGAGCACGACGACTCGACGCGCGACGGGCGCACCGTCCCGGATGCCGAGCAACGTGATGCTGAAACCGTCGTCGCTCGTGCGAAACGCATCCCCGCGCACCTCGGCGTGAAAGCCTGCCGATGCCGCGTTCGCGAAGCTCGGAAAACCGTCGCGCAGATCCGGTCGCTCGACGCGGTCGGCGTCGTACAGGTCGCCGGCCGCGTTGCGCACGAGCACGGCATCGGGCGGTCCGTCGGGCAACATCATCCAGCCGCTGATCGCGATCGTACGGCCTTCGACGCGAACGTCGTCGATCGGGCAGTGGGCGAGCACGTGCGTCGTGCTGTCGAGGGCGTCTCGGGAGGGAGATCCGGTGGCGGTTTCCATGGCGCGGATCGTACCGCAATCGCGATCTCGGGGTCAAACTGCGAGGGGAGACGTCGTTTCGCGCGCGAAAGTCGACACCGCCGTTTGCACTCTCCCTGGGCTGGGATACACTTCACGGGAGTTCACCTCCCGCCCGCGCGTCTTCGGCGCGCGACCCGCCCGATCGAACGGCCCGCGACGGTCGCACGCTCGCCCGCCCGCCGATCGGCTCGACTCCGCAGCATCGCTTCGCGCCGTACCTGCCAAAAGAAGGGGATTCTCATGCGACCGCACCGAGCGGGCGACGCGCCCGTACGCCCTGCGACCACTTCCGAGGCGCTCGCCTCCCGCATTCACGTTCGGCCCCTGCGCCGCGCTCTCGCCCTCGGACTGCTCCCGCTCGCCGCGCTCGTGATCGCCACGTCGATCGAGCGACGCGACGCGATCGCCGAGGACGCGCCCGTCGAGCCGCCCGAAGCCTTCGCCGACCGCAACGCGAAGCTCCTCGACGCCGAAGCCGTCTTCGCGGGATTCGAAAGCGGCGACACGGAGACGCGCGTGATCGTCAACCTGCAGCCTTCGATCGCCATCGACGCGTTCGCAGGATGGGACTCCCCGATCGCCCTCGCCGCGCATCACGCCGAGGTCGCGCGCGTCGTCGACGATGCGCTCGCGAGTCTGCCTCCCGGCACGATCGACGTGATTCGACGCTACGACAACCAAGCGAGTTTCGCGGGTTGGATTACCGCGACCGGGCTCGAGTTCTTGCTCGCATCCGACGACGTCGTCGCCGTGCAGGCCGATACGATCGTCACGCTCGACACGAAGCAGGGCATCCCGCAGATGGCCGCGTCGTCCGCGCGCTCCGCCTACGGCGGCATCGGCGTATCGGTCGCGATCGCCGACACGGGCATCGACTACACGCATCCCGACATGGGCGGCGGCGGCTTCCCGAACGCGAAGGTGATCGGCGGTTGGGACTTCGGCGACGACGACTCGAACCCGATGGACTTCCACGGCCACGGCACCGCGGCCGCGGGCGTCGCGGCCGGCGACACGAACAACCAAGGCGACTACATCGGCGGCGTCGCGGAGGCGGCGCGCCTCTACGCGCTCAAGATCTCGTTCGGCAGCGGCGGCTCGGCGTTCACGTCCGACATGATCGCGGCCTGGGACTGGGCCGTCTCGCACAAGAACGACGATCCGTCGAACCCGATCCTCGTCATCAACACGAGCTTCAGCGACGGGCAGCACTACGGCTCGACGTGTGACGGCGCCACGCCTTCGCAGACGACGGCGGCGAACAACGCGGCCGCCGCCGGTATCGCGCTGTTCTGCTCGAACGGCAACGACGGCTATTGCGACGGGATCTCGAAGCCCGCCTGCATCGCGAGCGCGATCGGGGTCGGTGCGGTCTACGACGCGAATCTCGGCGGCGTCGGCTGGTGCGTCGAGAGTGAATCCTGCGTGCGGCTGTCGAGTTCGTGTTCGAGCGGCTGGCAGTGCAACGACTCGAGCACGGGACAAGACCAGGTGACGTGCTACTCGAACTCCTCGAACTCGATGGATCTTCTCGCGCCGTCGAACGACGCGCGGGTTCCGAATGCGGGCGGCGGCTACACGGGGTTCGGCGGCACATCCGCGGCGAGCCCCTACGCGGCCGGCGCGGCCGCCGTGCTGCAATCGGCCGCGATTGCGAACCTCGGCGCGTTCCTCTCGGTCGACGACGTGCGCATGCTGCTCACGCAGACGGGAGACCCGATCCTCGACACGAAGTCGGGCATCACGAAGCCGCGCGTCAATCTGCAGAACGCGGTCAACGCGCTCGCTGCGCCGAACGACTCGTGCGCGAATCCGCTCGCGGTGAGTGACGGCCAGACGCCGTTCACGAACTCGGGCGCGACGACCGACGGACCGAACGAGCCGACGCTGTGCAACACGGGCGGCAGCTCGCAGATCCTCGCCGACGTCTGGTTCTGCTACACCGCGCCGTGCGATGGCCAGGTCACGGTCTCGACGTGCGACGCCGACTTCGACACCAAGGTCGCCGTCTACGACGGCTGCGCGTGCCCGAGTGCCAACAGCGCGATCGCGTGCAATGACGACTCGTGCGGTACGCGTTCGGTCGCGACGTTCGATGCGATCGGCGGCAACGACTACCTGATCCGCATCGGCAGCGGCCACGGGGCCGAAGGATCGGGGAATCTCGACATCACATGCGTCCCCGCGAACGACGACTGCGCGAACGCCGCGATCGTCGGCGCCGGCAAGACGCTCTTCAGCACCGTCAACGCCTCGACGGACGGCCCTTCCGAGCCCGGATGCACGAGCGGCCCGGCGCAGATCGCGTCCGACGTTTGGTTCGCGTATCAAGCACCCTGCACGGGACTCGTGACGGTGAACCTCTGCGCGAGCGATTTCGACACCAAGGTCGCCGTGTACGCAGGTTCGGGTTGTCCACAATCC
>JAUIME010000125.1 GCA_030433195.1 bacterium | reverse complement strand
GGTTCATCATTCATGCCCGTTCATCATCAGTTGCCGTTGACGTGGAATGTTGCACCTTTGCCCACGCTGCGGTACTGGAATCCCAGCCCCTTCATCACGGCAGGGTTGTAGAGGTTGCGCCCGTCGGCCACGATCGGATTGCCGTACGTCTGCGATCCGAGCTTGGCGGCCCAGCGGATGTTCTTCGTCTTCTTACGCGTCGAGGCGAACTCGGTCGGCAGACCGGTCGCGTCCGACACGAGGTTTCGGTCGGGCGAACCGCCCCACATCGGCCAATCCTCACCGGCCCGCGCGCTCGCGATCGCGAGCGTCGTGAGCACGAGCCCCGCGACCGCTCCAGCGAGCGCGGTTCCGCGGCGCGCCGACGCGCGCCTCGCGGGGTTCGGAATCGACTGTCCTTCAGGGTCACGCATCCACAGCATGGGTGCCGTCCTCTCATTTCGTTCTGGATCTCGGGGATCGCCGATCTTCGTTTCCCGTCCGAGCTTCGGCAGGTTCACGAATCGGACGAACGCCACATCATATCGGATCCCCGAACCGCGTTCTATTTCGACGGATTCGAGCCCGTTCCATTCCGCCTGCCGATACCCTATCCTGGGATCCGAGCGAGGCTCGTCGCCCTCATTCGATCCCTCGGGATCCGGGGTCGTCTCCCGACGGCCCCGAGACGCACGAGCCGCGAATCCCGCAAAAACCGCCTATCGATCCTCGAGGAGGGAATCATGTACGCAACGACACGACGGACGATCGCGATTCTCGTCGCGCTCGTCGTTTCCACCACGGCCGCCCCGCTGCTGGGGGCCGATTGGACGCGCTTCCGCGGCCCGAACGGCTCGGGCGTGAACACCGAGGCGGGAGCCCTGCCCGTCACGTTCGGCGACGCCGAGAACCTCGCCTGGAAGACGCCGCTGCCGGGTCCGGGCTCCTCGAGCCCGATCCTCGTCGGCGATCGCGTTTTCGTGACCTGCTGGACGGGCTACGGCACCGATCCCGAGAACCCGGGCGATCCCGAAGACCTGCGGCGACACCTCGTGTGCCTCGACCGCGACACGGGCGAGCTGCGATGGTCGCGCTCCGTCCCCGCGGCCCTTCCCGAGGATCTCTACGGCGGCATGTTCGCGCAGAACGGATACGCATCGCACACCCCCGTCTCGGACGGCGAGCACGTGTACGCGTACTTCGGCAAGTCGGGCGCCGTCGCGTTCGATCTCGACGGGACCATCCTGTGGCAGACCCGCGTCGGTGACGAGCTCGACCCGCAGAAGTGGGGATCCGCGTCGAGCCCGATTCTCTACGACGATCTGCTCATCGTGACCGCGACGGCCGAGTGCGAGGGCCTCGTCGCCCTCGACAAGAAGACCGGCAAGGAACGATGGCGTCAGGAAGCCGCCGGTTTCAATGGCACCTGGGGCACGCCCGTCCTCGCCGAGGTCGACGACGAGCGCACCGATCTCGTCATCGCCGTCGCGGGCGAGCTGTGGGGCTTCGACCCGAAGACCGGGGAGATGCGCTGGCTCGCGAAATCGGTCAAGACGAACAACTTCTGCTCGAGCGCCGTGACGTCTGGCGGGATCGTTTACGCGATCGAATCGGGACCGACGGGCGGCGGCGGCATCGCCGTGCGCGCCGGCGGCGACGGAGACGTCTCGGACACGCACGTCGAGTGGGTCGGACGGCAATCGAACAGCATCGCCTCGCCGGTCGTCCACCAAGGGCGGCTCTACTCGGTGTCGGGCGGCATCCTCGCCTGCTTCGACGCCGGCAGCGGCAACGAGATCTTCAAGATGCGGCTCGACAACCCCGGCGAAGATACCGCGGCGAACGACCGCCGCGCGCGCCTGATGTCGATGAACTACGCCTCGCCGATCCTCGCCGACGACAAGATCTACTTCGTGTCGCGCAAGGGCCATCTGCACGTGTTGAAGCCCGGCGAAGGCAAGAGCTGCGAATCTCTCGCGGTCAACTCGCTCGGTGACGGAAGCGAAGACTTCAGCGCCACGCCGGCGGCCGCCGACGGCAAGTTGTTCGTGCGCTCCGACAAGCATCTGTACTGCTTCGCCCAGGCCCCCGAGCCCGTGGTCGCCGAGGCCGAAGAGGAGTCGGGCGAAGGCGAGTACCGGCCCCAGCGTGGCGGCGGCAACGGCGGCGGCAACCCGATGGAGCGGGATCGTCGCGCCGGACGTCCCGATCGTCCGCAGCGCCCCGGGCTCGGCGACGACGAGGACGAGGGCGACGACGACGAAGACCTGTAATCGTACCGTTCGCGCGCCGCGTGCCGATCACGGGACGCGGCGTGCGACGAGTCCTGCGAGCCGCTCGCCGAGGCGCGTCGCGCTCTCGAGTTCGGCCGCATCGGGCCCCTCGTCGCCGGGCTCGATCCTAGCCGTCGCGCCGAGTTCTCCCCACGCTCCCGATCCGCGTTCGTAGAGCGGTCCGGCGACGATCATGCGACGGCTCAACGCATACGCGTGCAATGCCGTCAGCACGCTTTCCTTCCCTCCGGCGCGGCCGCCCCCGGTCGAGAACGCGCCCGCGATCTTGTCGGTGAGATCGATCTTCGGATCGCGTCCCCACCGATCGAGCACGACCTTCACCGTCGCAGGCATCCCCGCAAAGTACGTCGGCGAGCCCAGCGCGATAGCGTCGGCGTCGGCGAGATCGTCCGCCGTGACGGCATCGAACTCGCGCACGACCACCGACGCGCCCTCGACGCGACGCACGCCATCCGCGACCGCCTCGGCCATCGCGGCCGTCGAACCCGTCACGCTCGCGTACGCGACGAGCACGCGGACTTCGCGGTCGAGGGCCGCCGCATCGGGCGTCGGCCGCTGCGACGCCGGCTCGCGATCCGCCTCGCCGCCACCGCAACCGCACAGCAACGCCGCGACGACGCAGACGACGAGCGCCTTGCCCGCGACTCGCGTCATGGCGAAACGCGCGGCCCGCCGATCCGAGTTCGTTCGCTCAGGAGCTCTCATGCCCGTCACCCGCGCCCACTCGCAGCCAAGCGCTCCCGCATCCGATCGAGGAATCGATGGCGCAGGTCACGCTCTCGAATGCGCGGCAAACGCAATGCGTAGTACGTCGTCGCCGGTACGACGTCGTGCGACAACCGCTGCAATGCTCCCTCGGCGAGCGAGCCCGCGACGAAGTCCGGCAACACCGCGAGCACCCGCCCGGCGACGCACGCATCGACCGCCACACGCACGTCGTTCACGTACATCGCCACGGTTCGGTCGAGCGACGGTGGCCACCCGTCCGCGCGGGGCCCCACGTCACGCGGCACGGGCGCCGCGAAGTCGTGCTCGACGACCTCGGCAAGCGGTACGTCGGGCGCTTCGTAGAGCGGATGCCCCCGCCCGCAGTAGATGCCGTTCGTCCCCGTGCCGAGTTCCTCGATCTCGATGCCCGTGACCCGTGGCGGCTCGGGGATCATCGCGATGTCGAGGTCGCCGCGCAGGATCGCGCGGGCCACCGCGTCGGGCCGCTCGCGCTGAAAGTATGCGACGAGCGTCGGCTCCTCGCGCCGCAAACCCTGAATCACGGGGAGCGCGAGATAGGTCAGCACGCCGACGGCCGTGACGCGCAGCGGCGGCACGTGGTCGGGCGCGACGAGATGGTCGAGACCGTCGTCGACATGGCGCATCGCCGTGCGCACCGACGCGAGGAAACGCTCGCCGTCCTCGTTGAGACGCAGGCCGCGCCCCACGCGATCGAACAGGCGTTTCCCCACGCTCCTCTCGAGCATCGCGATCGAGCGCGACAACGACGACCGGCCGACGCCGAGCTTCTCCGAGGCCGTCGGCAGATGTCCCGACTCGGCCACGGCACGAAACGCCGGGAGCCAGTTCCAGAACTCGGTCAACCGTACGAGCTTGTCCACTACGCCTCCATCGTTCGACGAAATCGAACGGACTGATCGAATCTTTCTAACAATAGCATCGATAACGCCATCGTAGGCTCGGAATGTCGGACGCGTGGCCACGCGAGACGTCCGGGGCTCGAGCGAGCCCGGGGACGTCCGACGACAAACGTGGCGGACCGATCGCCCTTCGATCCGGCCCGCCGTCCCGATCACTCGACCACCGCGCCCTCGCGGCGCGGTAACTCATCACGGAAACAAAGGACGCTTCGATCATGAAACCTCTGGGAATTCGACTGCTCACCGTCCTCGCCGTGCTCGGACTCACCCCGTTCGCCTTTGCCGGCACGGGAGTCCCCGAAGGCGCGGTCTTCACGATGTCCAACGACCCCGCGAACAACGAGATCCTGATGTACGACCGCGGCGCGGACGGCGCGCTCTCTCTCCGTGCGTCGTTCGCGACCGGCGGTGCCGGCACGGGCACCGGCCTCGGCAACCAAGGCGCCGTCCTCTTCAGCGAAGGCTACCGCTGGCTGTTCGCCGTCAACGCGGGCAGCGACGAGATCTCGGTGTTCCGCGTGCTGCGCAACCGCCTCGCGCTCGTTGGCACGACCGCGTCGGGCGGCCAGCGCCCGATCAGCCTCGCGATCGACCGCGACCGGCTCTACGTTCTGAACGCGGGCGGCGCCGACGGCGGCGTCGACGAGATCACCGGCTTCCTCGTCGGAGACAACGGCGCGCTCTCGCCGATCGCGGGCTCGACGCAGCCGCTCAGCGCGGCCGACACCGGTCCCGCGCAGATCTCCTTCACCCCGGACGGCCGTCAGCTCGTCGTCACCGAGAAGGCCACGCAGACGATCGACGTCTTCCCGGTCGACGACCAAGGCGTCGCCGGCATGGGCGTCGCGCACGCTTCGCCGGGCGCCACGCCCTTCGGCTTCGGCTTCGGCAAGCGCGGACAGATCTTCGTGACGGAGGCCAACGGCGGTACGGCCGACGCGAGCAGCGTCTCGTCGTTCTCGCTCGACTGCGACGGCGCGTTGAGCGTGATCGCCGCGAGCGTCGCGACCGAAGAGACCGCCGCATGCTGGCTCGGCGTCACGCCGAACGGCCGCTACGCCTACACGACGAACACCGGTGACGGCACGCTCACGGGATTCCGCGTGATGGCCGACGGGAACCTCGCCCTCTTGCAGAACGACGGGCAGAGCGCGAGCACCGGACCGGACTCGGCGCCCATCGACCTCGGGATCGATCCGCTGGGGCTCTACCTCTACACGCTCGACTCCGGAAGCGAATCGATCAGCGCCTTCCGCATCCTGCCGGACGGTTCGCTGTTCCCGCTCATGGGGTTCGGCGTCGCGGGGCTCCCCGACGGCGCCAACGGCCTCGCCGTCCGCTAACAAGATGGAACAACCTCCTCGGGTCGCGTCCTCGGGCGCGATCCGGGGTTTCCGACGAAATCGGCCCCGCCGTGAAGCGACTCGTACTAAGATGGACAGCTCGAGGCGCGGCCCAGGCACGACGCAACGCAACCCGAAAACGGAGGGAACGGCACATGACAGTTCAGCTTCGATCGAACACTCGGTCCACCGCCCGGCCACGGCTCGCGACATCTCTTGTCGTCGCCATCGGGCTCCTCGTCACAGCCAGCTCTTCACGCGCGGGCGGCCCGGTAGAGATCGACGGCGTGTCGTTCATCGACCGCGTCGCGACCGGCGAGATCACGTCCCTTCCCGTCACCACGTTCGGCATCGGCGTGATCGACTACGACGGTGATGGGTGGCTCGACCTCGTGCTCGGCGGCGAAGAAGATTCGCAGCAATACCTCGTCCGCAACGTGCCCGATCCGGCGCGCCCCGGCGAACGAACGTTCGAAGACGTCACCGCGGGAAGCGGTCTCGACGACGCGGACGGCACCGCGCGAGCGCAGTTCGGCTACGCGATCGCCGACATCGACAACGACGGCGACTCCGACATCTACACGCTCGGTCACGATTCGGGCGACGACTCGATCGGATTGCTCTACCGCAACGACGGCGGCACGTTCACGAACGTGAGTGTCGCGGCCGGCATCCGCGACATCGGCGTCACGCCCGAATGTGCCGCGTTCAATGACTACGACCACGACGGCGATGTCGACCTCATCGTCGCGAACGTGTCCGGAGCTCGGTCGTTCTACTTCTACGAGAATCAGGGCGATGGAACCTTCGTCGCACGACACGATCGAACGCCCGACCTCGGCAACTTCCAAGCGGCGTACGCTCTCACGTTCTCGGACTACGACCTCGACGGCTGGGCCGATTGTGTCGTCGTCGTGTGGGGCAACCCTCCGACGCTGCTGCGCAACCAGCCCGACGGTCTCGGCGGCCGCACCTTCGTGAACGTCGCTCAGGCGGCGGGCTTCGTCGGTCTCGGCTTCGCGCCGATGGGCATCGCTTCCGGGGATTGGGACGGCGACGGCGACATCGACTACGCGATCAGCAACGGCGCCAGCGGGCGCTATTTCGAGAATCAGGGCGACGGCACCTTCGTCCGGATCACGCCGATCGACTCGATCTTCGGCTGGGGCAACGCTCTGCTCGACGCCGAGAACGACGGCGACCTCGACTACTACATGGCGGGAAGCTGGGGCGGCGCGGCGTTCGACGTGCTCTACCTGAACCAGCTCGACGAACCGACTCCGCGATGGACCGACATCTCCGACGCGCTGAACGGCGTGGCGGCAACCGGACGCTTCTCGGTGCAGATCGACTACGACAACGACGGCCTCGTCGACGTCATCACGATGAACCCGGACGACGTGAACCAACCGTACAGCATCTACCACAACGTCTCGACCGCGGGGAATCACTGGATCAAGCTCGACATGAACGGGGACGGGACCGACGTGAACCGCGAGGCCGTCGGTGCGTTCGTCCGCATCCACGCGGGTGGTGGCACGCAAGTCGCGGAAGTCACGCGCATCGGCTCGAGCACGGCCTCGACCGAAGACCTGCGGCTGAACTTCGGCCTCGGCTCGGCAACGACGGTCGATCGCATCGACGTCTTGTGGCCGCGTCAGGGCAATCGCAAGTCGCGACTCGACGTATTCCACGGACCGTTCGCGGCGGATCAGATCCTGACGATCGAACCGCGTAGCGTCATCGAGCGCTGCGGGAACGGGACGGTCGACCTCGCCTCGGGCTCGGTCGCCGACGTCCTCGAATTGAACGGATCGACCGGCGGCGCCTCGCGCGAAGTCGTCGTATCCGGCGGCGGTGCGATCGTCGTGTCGCTCGACCTTCCGCCGCAGAGCAGCAACGGTCGGTTCGTCGCACACGCCGACTTCGGCGCGCCGACGCACACGAGCCGTGCCGCTTTGCCCGCGTCGATCGGCACGACCTGCTTCCCGTTCTTGCTCGCCGAGGGCGGCGCGCCCGACGCGGTGTGGAACAACATCGGCCGCCCCGATCTCGTCGGCGCCAGTCGCTACTTCGACGGCGCGGCCATCGCCGATCCGGCGCCCGCGCCGACCGACTTCCTCGATCTAGCCACGGGCGACGCCGCGAACCTCCCGGTCGGCACGACGGTGACGTTCCAAGCCGTGATCCGCGACAACGGCTCGACGAGCCCGAAGGGCGCGAGCGTCACGAACGCCGTCGTCTTGCACGTGCAGTAGCGGAACCCTCCGCGCGACAGCATCGAGTGACGGCATCGATTCGACCCGGCCCGGCGACCGCGAAACGGTCGTCGGGTCGTTTCGCTCCGATCGAGATCGGGCAAGCTGCATCCGCGCGCGGCTGCCGACCGAACCCCCCGGTATTCGTGCGTCCGGCGAGTCGTCGTCTCTCGATGCGAGGAAGGTCCGCCCATGAAGAGTCCTGCCGCATTCGCTCCATCGACGTTCCCTCGATCCGTCGTCAAGATCGCAGCCACGCTCGTCCGCACCGTCGCTCTCGGCATCATCCTCGCCGCCACGACTGCACCTGCTCGAGCCGAGTCGACACCCGCCACGGACGACCGACCCGCCGAGGTGCTCGACCGCGTGATCCGAGCCGGGGCGGCGGGACACTGGAGCGGCACACTCGAGTACCGCGACTACGGCAGCAACGCCCCCGTATCGATTCCGGCACGCGCGGTCGTCGAGAGCTCGGACACGGCTCCGATCCTGCTCCGTCGGATCACGTTCACCGATCCCGGGCGCGAGATCGTCTCGAACGACATCGCGATGTTCGACTCGGCCGCGGGAACACTGCGAGAAGTCTCGCTCGACGGAGGCCCCTCGTCGGAGTACGAGATCGCCGAACGGGTCGTCCGACACGAGCACGACTGGCGAATCGTCCTTCGTGCCACGGGCACCGACGACCAACGCCCGGCCGATCTGCGACTCACCTGGGTCTGTGACGGCGACCGTCTCGTCGCGACGAAAGAGGTGCGATTCCGAGACGACGAATCGCGCACGTGGATCCGTCGCAACACGCTTCGCTTGCAGCGCCGAGCGCCCGCACTCGACGATCTCTCGGGTCGTTGGCTCGTCGACCTCCGACCCACTCCCGATTCCGCCCCCTACACGCAGCCGCTCGTGCTCTCGGTCGGCGACGATGGAGCTGTATCGGGCACGTTCTACGGCAGTCGAATCGAAGACTTCGTGACGTGCGTCGCGCAGGGCACGCGCCACCTCGCATTCGTCACTCGCGATGAATCGAACACCTACTTCACATCGGCGCGGGTCCTCGAAGATCGGATCGTCGGTCGAACCCACTCGCCACAGCGAGAGTTCCTGAGCGTGTGGTCAGCTCGGCGTCCAGCCCGACCCGGAAAGTGAACGACGCACGATGGACGAGCGAGCGGAGGCGCGTACGCCCCCGCTCGCTGCGCTCCTGCATCGTTACGGCGCGCCCGGCAGCGGCGTCCGCAGGTAGGGAAACGCCGAGTCGAACATCGTCGCGTCGACGATGGCTCCGTCCGTGAACGGAAGCGTACTCGACGGCGCCAACTCGGCGGGCAGGAAGAAACCCATGCCGACCCGAAGGGTGATGTCGACGACATCGTCACCGGGGCGTCGGCCGTTCGGGAAGCCCGCGACGTCCCCGGCGAGGAATCCCAGATTGTTCTGCACGGCTGCCGGCGCCGGCGAGAAGACCGTATTCAACCGCAGCATCTCCCCGACCGATCCGTTTTCGTTGATCGGTGCAATCCCTCGCAGGTAGAACGCATCGAGGTCGGCGCGCGGGAAGAGATTCGGTGCCTCGGTCCCGAAGAGGATCTCGACGAGTTCAGGAAGCGTCGGGTTCGTGACGTACGTCGCGAACTGAGCGTCGTCTTTGGGCTCGCTCGCGTTGAAAGCATCCTTGTCTTTCAGTCCGATCACGAGCTCGTTGACGAGCGGCGCGCCGAGTCGCGACGTCTGGACGTACTTGAACGGATTCCCTTGGATCGGTCGCTCGGCGACTCGTGCTTGGGGGAGCGCCGACGCGGTCCACGCACCGATCACCGAGTTCCCCCCCTGCGTGAGGAACGAGATCGGAACTTCGATTGCGAGCGTCGTGACGTTCTTGTCGGCGAGATCGTCTTCGCCGCCGTCTCGCGGGCCGAGCGGATCGATGTTGAGAATGTCGAAGACCGACCCGAGGTCGACGACGAACGGGTCCTTACGCTGGCCGACGAACATGCGCCCGGTCTGGCCATCGGGAAGGTCGATGTCGTAGATGAAGTCCTGCGCGTAGGCCTCGTAGTCGGGGATCGACTTCGTCCCGAAGTTGTCGACGGGCTTGCGGAAGTCGCTCTCGCCCGTCATCGCGTTCGTGATCGTGGTCGCCGTACCGGTCTCGCGGTCTCCTTCGATGAGCTTGAGTCGGTACGACTCACGGATGTTCAATCCCGGTTCGCTGCCCGGCGCGATCGGCGCGATGTTGACGAGCGGCACCGACACCATCTGCTCCTGCCCGGGATTCCCGACGGGAATCTGGAGGTCGGCTGACTCTTGCCGGAACCGGAATCGGAACGTGAGATCCTCTTGCGCGTCGCCGTCGTTGTCGATCATGATCGAGTAGAACGCATCCGGGTCCATCGAGAAGTAGTTCGGGCCGCCGTACGGGTCTTGCAGCGGCTGATAGTTCGCGATGAACGTGACCATGTCGGCACGCCCCTGCTCGTAGCTTCGGAACATG
>JAUIME010000911.1 GCA_030433195.1 bacterium | reverse complement strand
CATCCCGTTCCGACGGCGAGCGGTTCGTTGAGCGGCGTGTCGAGGATGCGATCGGGGTGCTTCGCTTTCAGGCCGGCGGTCGCGGTCATCACGCCGCCGAGCTTCGCGACGTCTTGTCCCCACAGGATGCCGCCGTGCTCCGAAACGATCGTGTCGACCGCGGCGCGGATCGCGCCCGCGTACGTAACGCACGTCGTGCCGTCGCCCGGCTTCTCGGTGACTTCGGGGAACGGCGGATACACGTGATCGTGGATCGAGTCGAGGGGCGGATCCGGCTCTTCGCGAACCTGCTCGATGATCTTGCGGACCTCTTCGATCTCCTTGTCCATGATCCGACCCGGCTCGTGATGCGCGAAGAAGTCGCGACCCGAGCCCTTCTTGCGGACCATGATGTCCTCTTGCTCGAGGATGCCGTCGGCGACGAGCTGCTCGCCGAACGCGATGAGCGGATCGTCTTGCGAGAGGTCGAACGTGACGTCGGCGGCCGAGCTGTGGCCGTTGAAGCGTGGCAGGTCGGTCACGTGGAACAGGATCGGCTTCTGCTCCTTCGTGACGTACTCGACGGCTTCGCACGTCGTCGTGTAGGTGTCGTGGAAGTCGCGGCCGTCGCATGTGAAGTGGCGAATGCCGAAGCCCTCCGCGTACGCCTTGAAGTCCTTGATGCCGCGGCCCGCTTCGGGCGACGTGCTGATCGCGACGCGATTGTCGGTGATGAGCACGATCAGCGGAAGCTGCCACACACTCGCGGCGTGCATCGCGTCGTGCAGGTCGCCCTCGGCCGAGGTGCCGTCGCCGATGATGCCCATCGCGAGCCCGTTCTCGACACCGACGTAGCGATAGCCCATCGCGTAGCCGGCCGCCTTGCCGAGCTGCATCCCGACCGGACTCTGCACGGGCAGGATGCCGACGTCGGGCATGTCGAGGTGGTAGACCATCTGCCGCCCGCGACTCATCGAGTCGGTGTCCTTCGAGAACTGCTGCCGCAACACCGCGAGCGTGAAATCGGTCTTGCCGTTCAGCTCACACCACATCGAGCACAGGCTTCCCGAGCGATAGTGCGGCACCATGCCGAAGCTGTCGGGCGTCACGAACTTCGAGAGCGCGAGCGCGGTCGCGGTGCCGTGCACCTCTTCGCCGGGCCCCCAAATCGCGAACTTCACCTCGCCCTTGTTGACGAGTCGCACGATGTACTCTTCGGTCGCGCGCGAACGCACGGCGACGCGATACGCGGCACGCAACTCCTCGTTCGTGAGCGCGAGCGCGGACTTCTCGCTCGCCTTCGCCTTCGCCTTCGACTTCTTGCGCGTGCGCGTAGCGGTGGATTGCTTGGTCGGCATGGAGGTCTCCGAGGAACGGATCCGAGGTGCCCGAGGAAAGGCCGCTGGACGCGATTTCGGGCGTAAAGTCGTCCGTAGGGTAGCTTTTCGGCGTCTTGCCGACAATGCTGTAGCGGGCCGAGACCGCGATCGGAGGGAGACTCGGCTCGTGCCACACGAACCCCCACTCTCGAGAATCTAGCGGTAGTATGCAGGGGTCTCGCGTACGATGACACTCGACCGAGGCGCTTCGTTGCAGGGCTTACTCGGCGCGTTAATTTGTGCATCGTCTGCGTCAATGCGAACACGCACTAGCCAGTGAAGCTAGTCGGGTCTCACTGTTCTGCGCTCGAGGTTAAGGGAGCACCCGTGTTCGTGCGGCTCTTCATTGCGGCGGTGGCAGGCGACGCTCGAGCAGCGCGCCGACGTCTCGATGCCCGCTGATCACGGACACGATCTCGAGAGGCTTCGTCTCCGGGCGGTAGACGATGAGGTAGGTGTAGATCGGCCAGAAGAGCACGTCCTCGTCGGTCAGATCCGACCGGGCGTGGCCCGTCCAC
>JAUIME010000910.1 GCA_030433195.1 bacterium | reverse complement strand
CGGGAACTTCGAGAACGGGAACACCGATTCCTTGACGAAGTATCCCGGCGGCACCGGCTCTTCGAGGAACCCGATCTCTTCGAGGGTCCGTCCGATCATGACGCGGGCCGCGATCTTCGCGAGCGGCACACCGGTCGCCTTCGAGACGAACGGCACCGTTCGGCTCGCGCGAGGGTTGACCTCGATGACGTAGACGACGTCGTCTTTGAGCGCGTACTGCACGTTCATGAGTCCGCGCACGCCGAGCGCCAGCCCGAGCTTGCGCGTGTACTCGCGCATCGTCTCGATGTGCTCTTCGGGAATCAGATAGCTCGGAAGGACACACGCGCTGTCGCCCGAGTGCACGCCGGCCTCTTCGATGTGCTGCATGATCCCGCCGATCACGACGCGCTCGCCATCGCAGATCGCGTCGACGTCGGCCTCGAACGCGTCTTCGAGGAAACGATCGATGAGGATCGGGGTCTCGCGCCACTCTCGAACGGCTTCCGCCATGTAGCGATCGAGCTCGTCGTCGTCGTAGACGATCGCCATCGCGCGCCCGCCGAGGACGTAGCTCGGCCGGACCACCACGGGATAGCCGATCCGCGCGGCGCACTCGCGCGCGCCGGCGACGTCGCGCGCCGTCGCCCAATCGGGCGACGGAATGTCGAGCTCGCGCAGCAGGTTGCCGAAGCGCTCGCGGTCTTCCGAGAGATCGATCGAATCGGGACTCGTGCCGAAGACCTTCACGCCCGCCTTCTCGAGGGCCCGCGCAATGCGCAGCGGAGTCTGCCCGCCGAACTGCACGATCACGCCCTCGGCGCGCTCCGTCTCGACGATGTCGAGCACGTCTTCGCACGTGAGCGGCTCGAAGTAGAGCCGGTCGGCCGTGTCGTAGTCGGTGGAGACCGTTTCGGGGTTGTTGTTGACCATGATGGTCTCGAACCCCTCGTCTTGGAGCGCGAGCACCGCGTGCACGCAGCAATAGTCGAACTCGATCCCCTGGCCGATCCGATTCGGACCGCCCCCGAGGATGAGCACCCGCGGCTTTTCACCGACGACGACCTCGGTCTCGGTTTCGTACGTCTTGTAGTGATACGGCGTGCGCGCTTCGAACTCGGCGCCGCAAGTGTCGACCGTCTTGAACACGGGCGTGATGCCGCGATCGAGCCGCGCCTTGCGTACGTCGGCTTCTTCCGCGCCGAGCAGATGCGCGAGCTGCGTATCACTGAAGCCGAGTCGCTTCGCCCCGCGAAGCAGAGAATCCGGCGCATCGGCGAGCGAGAACGCGCGCAATCGCCCTTCGGCGTCGACGATCTCCTTCAAGTTCTCGAGGAACCACGGGTCGACGCTCGTGAGGTGATGGATCTGCCCCACGGTCATCTGCGACTGCAGCGCGTAGCGGATGTAGAAGAGCCGATCCGGGTTCGGCGTCATGAGCTTCTCGCGCAGCCGCTTCGGATCGACGTCGTCCTTGCCGTCGGCGCCGAAGCCCGCGCGGCCGATCTCGAGCGAACGCAGCGCCTTCTGCAACGCTTCCTTGAACGTGCGACCCATCGACATCGTCTCGCCGACGCTCTTCATTTGCGTGCCGAGCTGCACCTTCGTTTCGGGGAACTTCTCGAAGGCAAAGCGCGGGATCTTCACGACGACGTAGTCGATCGTCGGCTCGAACGAGGCCGGCGTTTCGCGCGTGATGTCGTTGGGGATCTCGTCGAGGTGATAACCGACGGCGAGCTTCGCGGCGATCTTGGCGATCGGGAAACCCGTCGCTTTGCTCGCGAGCGCGCTCGATCGACTCACGCGAGGGTTCATCTCGATGACGACCGTGCGTCCCGTCTTCGGGTCGACCGCGAACTGGATGTTCGAGCCGCCGGTCTCGACGCCGATCTTGCGCAC
>JAUIME010000909.1 GCA_030433195.1 bacterium | reverse complement strand
CTTCGAGGTTACCGGGCTCACGGGTGACCAGCGCGACTACGACCTTTCGCAGACGATCCTCTCGATCTCGAAGTACTTCGTCATCACGACGCTCTACTATCCCAAAGGGCGTGGCAAGCAGTATCGGCCGCTCGTCGAGCACGTCGTCGAGTCGGTTCGCCGCGACAGTGAAGGCGTGTCGGTGAGTGAACGCCAGAGTGCTCTCGGCCCGGTGGGCAAGCGACAGATCGATTGGGCACAGACATTCGACGAAGCGTTCGCGGAAGCGAAGCGGCGCAACGTGCCCGTGATGATCGCGTTCAACATGGACAACGAATGGGCGAACGACCTCATCGCGAAGGACTACTACCACGATCCACGCGTCGTCGAGTTGTCACGCAGAATGGTGTGTCTCGTCTCGAGCGTGTTCGATCACGGAGGCCATCACGAGGCCGGCAAGAAGCGCGTCGAGTGTTCGCGATTCGGGCGCATCACGTGTGTCGAGCATCGCGACGTCGACATCCATGCGCGCGAGGTGTACATCCGATCGCGCAAGGTGATCGCGCCGCAGCATCTGTTCTGCGCGCCCGACGGCCGCATGCTGCTGCGACGCGAGTGGCACCTTCCGAAGGCCGATCTCGTGCACATGATGGAGCGCTCGATCTCGGCGCTCGAACGACTCGCGGCGGCCGAGTCCGGATTGTCGCTCGAAGAGTTGCTGAAGCGCTACGACGCTGCGCCGGACGACGCGGCCCGTCACTGGGTCGTCAGCGACGTGCTCTTCAGCGGCCGCCCGGAGCTCGCCGACGAGTTCATCCAAGCCATCCTCGCGAAACGCACCGAAGAGTCGATCGTCGCGCTCATGGACGGGCTCGGCTACGCCGGGCACCCGCTGGGTACGGATCCCGCGATCAAGGCACTCGATCACAAGTCTCCTCAGGCGCGCACGCATGCAGCCGTCGCGCTCGAGCAGATCGCCGACCCGAAAGCTGCCGATGCGATCAAGAAGCGTCTGCGCCGCGAACGCGAAGAGATCGTCGTGAAGAACCTCGTGCGCGCGCTCGGGGCGTGTGCGAACGAAGACGAGGGGATCGCGGGCGTCCTCATCGGCCACACCAAGCGCGGTAGCGAGCTCGAGCGCGCCAACGCGCTCATCGCGCTCTCCTGCTTCCCGGAAAGCGAGAAAGTCCGCAAGCGGCTGATCGAGATGCTCACCGACGAATCGAACGGGCGGCTGCGCGCCGCCGCGGCATGGAGTCTCGGCAAGCTCGGTGTCGAAAGCGCTCTGGACGCACTCGGAAGCGCGCTCGCCAACGAGAACGATGCCCTCGCGACGACCGTGATGACGAACGCCATCGGCCGGATCGAGGGAACGCTCGACTGGCGCTTCGAATACGACGAGATCCTCGAGAACGTCGCCGGCGATACGATCTTCCGCCGGGATCCCGTGGAGACGCGATCAAAGGGGCAATAGACGGCGTCGGCGCGTTTACAGCGCGCGGCGCCTTTGCTATCGTTCCGCAAGCGTAAGCAACCTACCTCGCGCCACTTACACCGCATATCGCACGCATCGCGCCACGATCGACGACTCGCCCGATCCCGCGCGACGATCCGGCGGAGAGCGGCGCATCCGTTCGCTCGATGGCCCCCGAATCCGCTCGACGGCCCATGGACCTCCTCGACAACGTCACCGATGCGCAGCGCGAGGCGGTCACGCACGTCGACGGTCCGCTGCTCGTGCTGGCGGGAGCCGGCAGCGGGAAGACGCTCGCGATCACGCGGCGGATCGCGTACCTCATCGAGTCGGGAGTGCCTGCGAGCTCGATCCTCGCGATCACATTCACCAACAAGGCCGCGGGCGAGATGCGCGAACGCGTCGAGCGGCTGACGCACCGGCCGGATGTG
>JAUIME010000908.1 GCA_030433195.1 bacterium | reverse complement strand
GCCGAGGGCCAGGTAGTAGCCCGTTCGCAGCATGTCCCACGTGAGGGCGCCGGGGTCGTAGATGCGGCCGACCCACTTCCACTGCGAGGTCTCGGACGGATACCCGGCGGCTTCCCAGATGCGATCGGCGGGCGTCCCCACGGGGAGGAACGAGCCGAGGATTCGCTCCATCCCCGACGCACGCGCGGCGTCTTCGCATGCGCGGAGCAGTGCGCGTCCGGCCGCGTCGTCGCCGGGTTCGTGCATCCAGTCGCCGACCGCGAAGATCGACTGCTCGATGAAGTGCGGTGCGGTCGCTGCAAAGCCGACGATCCGGTCGCCGCGCTCGACCGCAAGGCAAGTGTACGTCTTCTCGGGATGTCGCCGGTAGCGCCAGTCGAGGAACACACGGTCGCGCACCGTGATGATCGGATAGGAGTCGCGGAAACGCTCCCAGAGTTCGTCGAGCCGTGGATCGTCGAGGTCGGGCGTGACGATGCGGACGTCGGGGTCGACCTCGTCGGGCTTCGTGTCGGAGAGATCGGCGACGTTCTTCACGCGCCACTCGAGCGGGAACACGTCGGTGTATCCCTGCGTGCGCTTGCCGATGCGGTACGCCAGGCGATTCGGCAGCCCGAAGCCGAACGATTCCTCGCCGGGCTTGCCCCAGGTGTCGACGTACGCGAGCACGGTGTCGGTGAAGATCCCCGATCGACTGAGCGATTGCCGGCAGTCCGGGTCGGACATCGAGTCGACCATCTGCGCGAAGCGGTGGGTTTCGCCGTTGACACGCACACGCAGTTGCATCCCCGCGAACTGCGAGACGATCCGACCCGTGGCTTTGGTGCGCGCGAGCATGATGTGAAGCCCGGCCGGGTTCTCCGAGAAGAGCCACTTCCACATCGCCATGTCGCGTTCTTTGCCGAACACCTTCTTCCACAGGGCGAGGATGCCGATCTCGTCGCCTTCACGATACGGAGCGATCGTGACGTCCGAGCTCGTGATGACTTCGCGCGGCGCTTCGGGTTCCGTCTTCGCGGCCGCTGCGGGGACGGGCGTATCGTACGGGCGCTGCAGCACGATCGCGCACGATTGCGGATCGATCACGCGCACGTAGCGGCGTCCCGGAGCCTCGTCGTCGCGGAATCCGGGAGCGTCGAGATCGAGCGAGGCGCCCGTGAAGAAACCACCCGCCGAGAGCAGGAAGTCGGGATCGGAGGCGATCTGGACGAACCATCGCGCGTCGCGTGGGAGCTCGACCTTGGCATCGCCGGATCCCAGGTCGACCGGTGCGCCGAGCGCGGGGGATTCGACCGGTGCGGGGTCGGCGCCGCCGAGGAGTCGCGCGAACCATCCGCGACGTTTCCTCGCGGGTAGCTCCGAGTCCGGAAGGGCGTCGACGGTCGCGAGTCGTTGGGCGACGGCGCTCTCGGGCGGAAGTCCGCCGGAGCGCGACACGGTCGCGGGAGGTACGTAGAGCGTTCGTTGCCCGGCCGCTCGGGCGCGCCGGATCCATGCGCCGAGCGAGTCGCCGTCGTCGGGTGTGCCCGGTGCGAACGGGCCGACCCTGTCACGCGCCGCTCGCCGTACGAGGAGCGTCTCGCCCGCGAGATCGCCCGAGGAGAACGGGGCCGGGCCGTCGAATGCATGGAGGTCGACGCCGAGCCGCGCGGCCGCGGAACCGCCGCACCGCGCATGCATCGTCGCTCGAACCTTGCGCATCGCGAACGGGTGGATTGTCAACGGCGAGTCGACGTGAAGGCGTGTGGCCGGTTGGACCGCAGCGACCGTCGGATGGGCGATCAAGAAACCGACGAGATGCGCGAGCGCGTGTTCGCCGAGCACCGTCCCCGCGTGGAGCATCAACACGAAGTCGGCGTCGCCGGCCGCGTTCCACTCGCGATCGAACGCC
>JAUIME010000907.1 GCA_030433195.1 bacterium | reverse complement strand
GACCCCGCCCGCGCGGATCACCTACTCGCGATGATCGACGGCTGAGACCTGCGGCGCGACGGTGACGTCGACGCGAACGTCGCGTACGGCCAACGCCACGCCCTCGATCGAAAGCACGCGCCCGACGAGCCCTGCGGAAGTCCCGTCGCTCGAGCTCTCGATCTCGAACGAGGCGACACCCTCGTCGAGAAGAACCGTGACCGTTCGCTCGCCATTCAACGTGACGCCGGAAGCATCGCCCGAGATGCGTACTTCATAACGACCGCTGCACTCGACGATCCTCTTCGACTCGAGCTCTCGGATGCGAACGTAGAGCGTCGTCGGAATGCCCGCACGGAGCGACACGTCGCGGATCGCGTTCCCCTTGCGATCTTCGAGGCACGGAACGCGGTTCGCGATCCGAAGGCGGCTCGTGACGGGTCGCCCCTTGGCCTCGAGCGGATCACCGGCGACGAGCTCGTAGACGATGCGTCCGTCGAACGGCTCGCCGAGCTCGATGTCGTGCACCCAACGCCCGGAAGGCGAACGCCCGTCATCAGAGAACCAGTCCGACCGCGCGAGGATTCGAGATTGCTCGTCGACGTCGATCGTCTTCCATTCACCGTCTTCGGTCGCACGTTGCAGCGTCACGTCGATCCTCCCACCGGGATCCGTCGTCGGCGTGCTGATCGGAGGGTCGACCGCGAACGCGACTTGCTCCTTCGCACCGTTCGACCAAACCGAGAGCGTCTTCAACGACGTATCGTCGACCGCAGTGGGAACCGCAAGAGCACTCGCACCGAGCAAGATCGTGAGAATGGCGATACCGCGCATGAGCTGCCCCTTCCGTGGGTGGAACTCTCCGTGACCGGACGAGCGGGTCGCGCAGCGGTATCGATCGATCCGTCAGCGCACATCCCCGCCTTCCAGCCTACGCGCCGCGCGACTCGGCTGCAAGACTCAACGGTTTCGTTGGTAGGGAGCGAGGCGGTAGCTCTTTGAGTAGTGCACGAGCGGGTCTTCGCCGGACTCGAGGTCGGCGGCGCTCACGCCCCACAACTCCTCGTTGATGCGACGCCACTTCGGCTCGATGAGCGGAGCGAGGTCGACGCCGTCGACAGAATCGAGCACGAGAGCCGTGGGCGCTCCCTCGAAGATGCTCGACAGCGGGACGAGCTCGCCTTGCCAGTCCCACTTCACGAGTTGGTCGCGTCCGCGCGGAAAGCGCACGATGCCGCACACGAGGCCCGGACGTTCGAGGATCGCGAGGTAGTCGCCCGGAGGGATCGACGCCCGGGGAGTCCGGCCGTCGTGGATCGTGAACATGGCGAAGAATGCCGGATCGACACCGAGTGCGAGCAGGCCGACGCGACACCCGTCCTCGGCCGGCTCGTCCTCGATGCGCGGCTCGATGCGACTCGAAACATCTCCCGCGAGATCGAACATGAACTCGAGATCGCCCGGACCCATCATCGCTCTCCGCTCGACTTGCCCGCCTTCCCGCAGAGCCAGCTCGATGCGAATCTCGACCTCGTCGGCGGCCAGATCGAACGACACGTCGCCGAGGGGCGGTGCGGCTTCGTGCGCGACGAGCGTCGCTTGACCGCTGTCGGTGATTGCGCGGATCTCGAGCGCGACATCCGGAGGTGCATTCACCCAGCGCACCACCCGCCCGGTCTTCGCGGCCGGCACGAACGTGATCGGCCCCATCGGCTCGGGACCCGTCGCCGTGACTTCGACGACCTCCGACATGACCTGCTCCCGCTGCACGAGCCAGAAGCGGCAACGCCGCGGGACCGTGGTCCGTATCTCCCACGTCTCCTCGACGGGATCGAGCTCGCGATCGGATTGGTGGACCTTCTTCTCCCCGACGAACTCCTGCAATCGAATGGCGAGCGGCTCGTCCGCAATG
>JAUIME010000124.1 GCA_030433195.1 bacterium | reverse complement strand
CGACCAGTTTCTCATGAACCGCAGCTCGCTTCTCCCCCCGGAAGAGGTTCAGGACTTCATGGGGCAACGGTCGTACATCGACGACTATCTGATTCCGCGCGCGAAGTATCGGCTCGATCAGATGAAGTCCGAGAAGTGGAAGAAGAACCCGCCGAAGACGGACGCGGAGCGAGAGCAAATGAGCAACGATGAATTGCTCCGTCAGCTTCGGGAGATGGAGCTATGAGCGGTCCCCTCGGCTTGTCCGGTATCGAACCGGCGATGGCGAAGTACAACGCGGACGCACGCGCTCGCGAAGATACCGGTCCGTTCGTCGGACCGCTTCAGTCCGACGACACGACGCTTGCACAAGACTTGATCCGCCGCGCCGCGATCGAGGCGAAGGCGGGGAACGACACGCAGGCGCTCAGCTTCGCGGAGATGGCGCGGTCGATTCAGCGCACGGACTTCCGCTCGGACCGGCAACGGCACGTGGACGAGGCGATGGCCGCGCAGAAGCGCGGAGACGACATCGCGTTTCGATCTCAAGGCATGGCCGCGCTGCTCGCGCCGAAGCCGGGGGACCGGCTCGAGGAGCACGTCACGAGCCACGCGCTCGACCAGCCGGGGATGGCGAATTTCGCGCACAACGCGACCTTCAAGCTCGCCCCTGCCGCGTTCGAAGCCGTGGGCGCGGTGCCGGCGAGCGCCCGTCAGCGGTTCGAAAAGAGCCTCGAGATGTACCAGGACAAGCGCCCCACGGAAGCCTCGCTCACCGGGTTCGCAGGCTCCATGGCGGGCAGCGCAGCGGTGGGCGGACTCGCAGGGCGCGGCGCTGCCGCGCTCGGCGCGGGTCGAGGAGCGCAGATGTTCGCCGCGGGCGCGGTTCCTGGAGCCCTGGAAGGCGCGGGGGGGAACCCGGACGACCGACTCGGCGGGGCGGTCGCGGGGGGAATCGTCGGAGGCGTGCTCGGGCGAGTCATGCCCGCGGTGGGTCAGCGGATCGCGCGTCGTCTCGCTCCGACCTGGCATGGGCTCATGGGCACGACGGACGAGGCCGCGCGATTCGCAAAGCAGACCGACACCGCGATGGCGCAGGGAAAGCAAGCCTTCAAGCTCGCGACGTCGGTGGGCGAGGGGGTCGACCAGCTCGAGGTCGAGACGTTGCTTCGTCGACAGGGTGTGCCGGAAGGCTGGACGATGAAGGACAACTTCTTGTCGTCCGAGTCGAAGAAGGCGTTTCAGCGTGGTGTGGTTGCCGCGGTCGAGGAGGGTATCGAAGACCAAAGCATCAGCGCGGCGAACAATTCACTCGAGCGCGCGAAGACGGTTCTCCGGCTCGCGCTCGGCGAGTCGGAGGACACCGCGAAGGTCATTCACGCGGTCGAGGTCGCGGCGAAGTCGCACATGGACAAGGCGACGCGAGCACCGCAGGGGCGTGTCATGGGCGCGCTCGGCGCGGCGCTGCGGAGTCTCACGCCGAAGAATCCGATCCAGGGTGTTGTTCGCGGCACGGGTGCAGCGGCGCAAGCGCTAAACGCGGCGGACATCCCGCGGATTCCGATTCAGCCTTCGTGGCTCGCCCCCTCCGCCGCGCCGATGGCGTCGCTTCCGGGCGTGGCTGGCGCGGTCGGCGGGGCGGACTGGCGTAGCACGGCTCCGCTCTTCCACGCTCTTCGGCAGCGCGAAGGTGAGTGATGTTCGCCGGAACCGCTACGCAGCTCGCGCAGACGCGACCGTCGGTGACAACGGCGGTGCCGCTCTACGCGCCGGAGGTCCAGCGGCCCGTTGAAATCACCCGCATGATGATCGTTTCGGGTGCGACCGGAGGGACGCTGGACGTCTTCCAGGACGCAGACGGCACAACGCGTGACGGCACGACGATCATCGGACGCTACGCGCTCCCCCCGAACACGACGCTGGAGCTGACGGGTGCGCATCTCGGTGGGGGCATCACGATCGACCCTGCGGGGGAGATCGCGATCCAGGCGAGCGTCGCGAACGAGCTGACCGTGACCATTTGGGGTATCGTCGCCCCGATGACGCAGCAAGGGGGCATCAAATGGCCGAGCTGAACGACCTCGATATCGTAGCCGCGAACAACAACTTCGCACCCGCTTCAGGTGGATGGCCGGAGGGGATGACCGTCGCAAGCGTGAACAACGCCGCGCGCGAAGACCTCGCCATCATCGCGCGCGGGTATCGCGATCAACGTGGTTCGCTCGTCTCGGGCGGCGCTGCGGACGCGCAGACACTCACGACGAACGCGGCGCACGCCGCGTACTTCAACGGGATGACGTTCACGTTCCGCGCGGGCTTCTCGAACACCGGAGCCTGTACGCTGAACGTGAACGGCATCGCCGCGCGGAACATCTACAAAGCGAACCCCGCAGGCGGGACGATGACGACGCTCGACGGTGGCGACATCACCGCGGGCGGTGTCTATCGCGTCGTATACGACAGCACGAACACGCGTTTCGTGCTGCTCAACCCGGGCAACCTGCTCCGCACGAATCAGATTCTCACGTCCGCGACCGCGTACTCGCTCGCATCGACGAACCACCCGCTTCAGCTCGGGCTCGCCACGGGCCTGAACGTCGCGATGGATCGAACGGGTATGCAGGGCCGGAACAATGGCGCTGCGTCCCCTCTCGAGCTTCAGCGAAGCGGCAGCTACGCCACCGTTGGCGATCCCGCAGCCGCGCACGTGGAGTACGGTCCCGCGGGCGTTCAAGGCCGCAACGGTGCTGCGGTGGCCACGCTTCCGATCAACGGTGCGGGCGGCACGACCGCGATGGGTGGCTCGGCAACAGTCGCGGGGTCCCTGGCGGTCAGTGGGAACATGTCCGCGGTCGGCACCATCACCGCGACGAACACGATCAACGCGAACAACGGCATCAGCGCCGATGGGGCGATCGTGACGAGCGGGGGGAACAGCATCGACTCGGGGCAGGATCTCGTGGCGACGAATGATGTCATCGCGGGCAACGACCTCACGGTGATGAACGATGCGAGCGTCGCGGGCGATACTACGCTGACGGGGACGCTCGACGTCACGGGCGACACCACGCTCGGGGATATGTCCGCGACCGAGGTCCACGGCCCGATGCGCTATTCCGCGGTCACGGGCTCGACGACGCTCACCGCGGCGCAGCTCAACGGGCTCGTGGTCAACACGTCCGGGGTCAACACGATCACGCTCCCGGATACCGCCGCGGATGTACCGTTGGGCTCTTGGGTCGACATCGCGAACGCGAACGGTGCTGCGGACATTACGATCGCCGCGACGAGCACGGACGGAGACACGAGCATTGCGCATCGCGAGACCGCGCGCTTCGTGATGATCGCGACGAATACTTGGTCGCGCGTGCGGTCGAGCTAAGACTCACCGCACGCGATGCCCGCATTCGCGGTCATCACCGCCTCCCGCACCTTGCGAATCGCCGCGGACTTGTCCGGCCCGTCGGGCACGTTGTCGTCGATGGCCTCCGCGAACGCCTTCGCCTGGTCGCGGAGCAGCTTGCAGCGTTTCAGGATGCGATCGAACAACATGTCAATACCCCGGATCCGCAGTGCCCGACGACACGGGGTTGTCCAGCAATTCGCGGAACGACTCGAACGTCGGGCAGAATTCCGCGATGTGGCCGCGTCGCCGGAGACGCTTCTGTTCTTCGATCTGGTGAAGGCGTTTCCGCCCCGTCGCCTGTTTGTGCTCGACGAAGACAACCACACCGTTCGGCCCGGCGCACACCGTGTCGAACGCCCCACGGTTGCCGACCGGGCTCAGCTTATACATGAGCCAACCGTGTTTCGTTGCGTACTCCCGCCGCTTGGCGACCTCCGGCGCTTCACGCATCCGCGTACCACCTTTCGAGCGCGCGCCAACGTTTCCGCCTGTCCGCGTCGAGTCGGTTACTCATGCGATAGTCGTCTTCGATCTTCCGTCGCGCGGCTTCACGATCCGCGCGACGTTGCGCGCGTTTACGCTGCGCGCGTAGATATTTCTTCTGATCGAGATTCATCGTCGACCCCCTCGCTCTTCCGTCCAGCGCTTCATCGCGTCGAGCAACGCGCGCTCGCCGCCCTTCTTCTGTTCGATCACTTCCGCGCGGCGCTCGTCGATCGTATCACGCGCGAGCAACCGGTGAATGTAGACGGGATGCTTCTGCCCGCGACGGTCGATGCGCCCGTTCACCTGACCATACAATCCCCACGACCACGGCAACGTCAGGTAGACGAGGTGATGGCACCCGCCGATGTGCATGTTGAGCCCGTGCCCTGCGGACTGCGGATGGAAGACGAGCATTTCGCCTTCGCCACGATTCCACGCCGCGAGCTGCGCGTCGCCCTTCGCGCCCTTGTCGAGCACCCACGCCTTCGGGAAGCGCTTCTCGATCATCTCGAGCTGCGCCTTGTACTCGTACACGACGAGCACCTGATGCCCCTGAAGCTCGGAGACGATCTCCTCGAGCACCTTCAGCTTCGACTCGGAGAAGAACACCGTCTCGCGGAGGCCCGGCGCGTCGTCACGTTCGTAGTACGCGAACCCGCTGGCGATCTGCGTCAGCTTGTTCCCGCACACCGCGGCGCTCTTCGCGACCACCGGATCGTCGAGGTCGTCGAGCATCGTGAGGAGCTTCTTCTCCATGTCGAGGTACGCCTTCGATTGTTTCGCGTCCATGTCGAAGAAGTGATCGCGAACGTGGACCTCGCCCGGGTTGCCCTTCGCCGCAAGTCGGTACGTGAACGGAGCGATCCGCCGATAGATTTCTTCCTCGGCGAACGCGTGCGGGGCGAGGTTGTAGCCCATGTAATCCGTCTCGTAGAAGAATTGCTTTCGGAACCGCGTGACGCTGGACCCCAACGCTGCGCCGCCATCGACGAGGAACGCTTCGCCCCAAATCTCGTTGAGCTTGTTTGGGGTCGGCGTGCCCGTCAATCCGATACGGTGGTTCCAGTGGTCGACGAGCCGACGCAGCTTCCGGAAGCGTGACGACCCTGGCGTCTTCATCTTGTCGATCTCGTCGAGCACGATTCGTTTGAATGGAGGCTTCTTCCCGTTGGTCGCGTAGTTGTCGACGAACCACGGGACGTTTTCATAGTTGAGCGTCACGATCTGCGCGTCGCCTTCGATGGCCGCGCGTCGCTTCTTCGCGGGCTCGCCCGCCGCGACCGCAATGCGTAGGTGCTCGGTGTGCTCCCACGCTTCCGCTTCTTGCTTCCACACGTTTCGCGCGACGCGAAGCGGGGCAAGGACGAGCACCCGTCCCGGGTCCGCGAACGTGTCGAGCACGCGCTGAAGAATCGTCAAAACAATCGCGGTCTTCCCGAAGCCGACGTCGGCGAGGAACAATGAATCGGCTCCGCCGAGGCCGAAATCGATAGCTGCGCGCTGTTCTGGGGTGAGGAGAGATTCTTTTCTCGTTGGCACTTGACACCATGTAAAGTGCGCTTATATGTATCGTCAAGCCTTGTAGGAGGGGCTATCGAAATGAACTTGATCCAAAAGAAACTTCGCGACCTGGAGACCGACATTCGCGAGGCGCAGCACCGCCTCGAAAGTCTCGATGCGGAGTACCGCCACCTGAAGCGTCTCGCCGAACAACCTTGTTGGGTGTCCTTCACGGGGGCAACGACGCTGATCAGCAACATGGACGATCAGCACTTGCTGAACTCGATCCGCGTTTGCCTTCGCATGGACAAGCGCTACGCCTACGACGCCGCGCGGATGGAATCGTTCGCGTGCATGATCCTCGAAGCTCAGCGTCGCGGCATCGCAGACGAGATCGACGGGCGGGTGCGCTGATGAGCTACCGCGAAATCGAACACGCGATCCGCTGCATCCAGTCCGAGTCCGGCGTCGAAGTCGTCGTGACTCGCGAGGACTTCCCGCGGGACGAAGACGGGCCGGCGTTCACCGTGATCGCCTGGCATGTCGGGTACACCGCCGACCGCGAGCGTGTTCCGAACGAGGACCCGCCCGCCTGCGGCCGCTTCGTGATCGGAGACAGCGACACCCCGTCGCACCCGCCGATCACGATCGCCTCCGCGATTCTCCTGTCGACCATGAACGCGTGCCAGGCCGCGTGGTCGATCTTCGGCGTGCTGATCGACTACGACGACCCGAAGTACCCGATCCTTCGGGACAAGGGCGCTCCGTCGATGACGACCAACGTTCGACGGGTCGTCGACAAGGTGAAGGCTTTCGACGGTTCGACTCCGTTCCAGGGAATCGTCATGGCCAAGGTCGAGGTTCACGCGGAGAACGAGAACACCGCGCGCACGCGAATGAAGCAATACCTCGAAGGCGCCGACTGCGAGGTCATCCAGGTGGCGAGCGTCCAGAACCTCGACCGCCCGGCGGTGTCCGACGGCACGAACGGGCCACGTGAGACGATCAGCGCGAAGCTCAGCTCGGACGCCATTTCGATCCCGTCGGTGTTCGGCGTCGGGGAGGACTAGAACATGCCTACGGAAAAAGAGCTACTCGACGTCATCCGTTCCGCATACATTTCCGGGGGCTCACCGGAATCGATGATCATGTCAGACGATACGGCGCAACGTCTTTTCGGAATCGACCCGAGCACGATTCCCGAAGACGGAAGCGCCGTAACGCTGCCGAACGGCGCGACGGTTCAGCGCTTCCCTCTCACGAACAATTTCGACGACCCGATGACCGTCTACAACCGTGCGGTGGCCTATTTCGACGAGATGTCTCGCGCGCTCTCGTCCGCGGTCACGGAGATCGGTAAGTCGCGGTGCTCGCGCGAAATCGACTATTGGTCGGACTTGATCAAAGAACACACACGAAAAGTCCGGACGCTCCGATACATCCTGACCGGCAGCTTCGACGAGAAGGGGGACTAGAACATGGTCGACAAACACATCATCGACAAGACGACCGGGGAGACCTTGAAGGTCGAGGATGCTCGCGAGAGCATCGCAAACTACGTCCTCCCGGCTCACCCGACGGAACGAAAGCACGGCGTTCAGATCGTCGATTCCGTGGACGTCGCGGAAGCGAATCCGTACTTGCCGGACGAGTACACCGACGTGCTCCTCGGCGGGGTGCAAGGGCGACCGGATCCGGTGCGGCATCCGCCGCACTACACGTCCGGGAAGATCGAGGTCTGGGATTTCATCGTCGACCAGGGGCTCGATTTCCTCCGGGGCAACGTCGTCAAGTACGTGTGCCGCGCGGGGGAGAAGACGAACGAGATCGAAGACCTCAAGAAAGCGCGGGCGTACATCGACCGTGCGATCCGCGAGTTGGAGGAAGCATGAACGAACGCCACATCTACACCGAAGTCGGCGATACCATCGGGTCCGTCACGCTGATCGATCACATGGGGAACGACCGTCGCATCGTCGAAGCCGCGCGCGTCTCGTTCGGGGGCGACGCGTGGGACGACGAGCGCGACGCGAAGCTGATTCGCTACCTGCTCGAGAATCGGCACACGTCACCGTTCGAGCACTGCATGATCACGTGGCGCTTCACGGTGCCGTTGTTCGTGCGAAGCCAGCACCACCGACACCGCACGTGGGCGTACAACGAGATCAGCCGGCGCTACACGTCCGAAGACCTCGCGTTCTACAACCCGGAGACGTTCCGATCGCAGCACGAGAAGAACCGCCAGGCGTCGAACAACGACGCGTTCAACCCGTTGGTCGACCATTGGGTCGCCGGTGTCGGAGCGTGGGACGCGGCGCAATTCGTCGCCAGCTTCACGCAGGAGGGGGTCGACGCGTACAACAAACTTCTCAAAGCGGGTGTCGCTCGCGAGATGGCGCGCATGGTCCTACCGCAGAACCTCTACACGAGCTACTACGACACCGTCAGCCTGCACAACGCCTTCGGTTTTCTGCGACTACGGCTCGATGCGCACGCGCAGTGGGAGATCCGGAAGGTCGCGGAGGCGATGCTCGAAGACCTCCGCGGATTGTTCCCCGTCTCGACGACGGTCTTCGAGGCGACGCTATGAGCGAGCACAGCAACCGCATCGGGGGCTCGAGCCTCTACCGTCGGGCGAATTGTCCGGGCTCGTACCGCGAGGAAGAGCGGGTCGGTCGCGAGGACACGTCGAGCGAGTACGCGGACGAAGGTTCGTTGCTCCACAACGTGATGGACTTCTGCATCGAGACGAACGACCGTCCGCTCGACCTGTTCGCGAAGTACGTGCAGGACGGGGAAGGTTTCCCGAAATTCAACGACGCCGAGCTGAACGCGGAGAATGTGAAGCTCGCGCAGTCCGCGTGGGAGATGTACGACGGGCTGCGTTCCGAGGTTCGCGGCTTCGTGAAGGCATCGGAGGTTCGCGTCTCGCTCGAAGCGATCGGCCCGAACCTCTTCGGCACGTCCGACCTCGCATGGTTCGGCGAGTACCGCGGACGCCCAACGCTCGGGATCGTCGACTGGAAGTTCGGGGCGGGCGTCGGCGTGCCCGCCCGCGGGTCGATGCAGCTCGGGTTCTATATGCTCGGGCTCATGCTCGACCCGGACTTCGCGGAGTACGCCGAACAGGCCGAGCAATTCGCGCTCGCGATCGGCCAACCGCCGAAGTCGGACGACCTCGACATGTGGGTGACGACGCGCGAATGGCTGAAGATGCTCGAGACGGTCGTCCGCACGACGAACGACGCGATCGACAACCCGAAGGCCCCGCTCCGCGTCGGCGACTGGTGCCGCTGGTGCTCCGCGTTCACGTCGTGCTCCGCGATTCAGAAGCTCGGCGAGGACGCGCTGTCACTCGCACCGCAGAAGATGACCGCGGTCGAGTACGCCTATTGGCTGCCCCGCCTCGACCAGCTCAAGGCGTTCGCGAACGAAGTCGAGCGCCTGGCGAAGAGCGAAGTCGACTTCGGCGCGGCCATCGCGGGATGGAAGGTCGTCGAGGCGATCGGCAACCGGAAGCTCGTCGACCCGGACGTGACGATGGACTGGCTCCGCAAGACGGCCAAGCTCCGCGTCTCGGACATCGAAGAGAAGAAGATCAAGAGCCCCGCGCAGCTCGAGAAGACGATCAAGGCTGCGCACAAGAAGGACCGAGCGAAGGCGCTGATCGAAGAGCTGAACGAGCGCTTCGTTCATCGCCCCATCACCGGGACCAAGTTGGTCCCCAATTCAGACCCGCGGCCGGCTGCCGCGTCGGCGGGTGACGTGCTCGGAAGAGCACTCGGAGGTATCGATGTCGATTTCCAAGGCTGACCGTCTCGAGCCGGTCCACTACGAAGCGATGCGCCTGGTCAAGGCGGGGAAGGCCAACGAGGTCGACTGGCGGTTCCTCCGCAAGCCGAAGCGCCTCGGCTTCGTCGTCGCGAAGTACGACCCGCGGCGGAAGCGGAGCATCACCCGGCTGACGCGGCAGGGCCGCGCCGAGCTGGACAAGAAGAAGTACGCCGCGTAGCGTTCGCGGACCGACCCGGCGGTTCCCGGGAAGAACGACAAACGGAAGAAGGAAACGAAGATGTCCAACGAAAACGCGCTCGCGGTCCTCGAAAACGCGCTCGCGGTCCTCGAAGACGCCGGGCTCCCCGCCAACCTCGAAGACCTCATGTCTTCGCTCAACGAGAACGTGCTCCCCGACCTGCCGAGCGCCGGGGGCGTGCCGTTCCTGACGCTCGACCAGGACAGCGGGAAGTTCGTCTTCGGTCAGGACGGCGAGGAGATCGAGCCCGACTCGAAGTGGGTCCTGCTCGTCGGCTCGATTCGTCACGGCTACTTCGCGTGGCTCGACGGCGAGCCGCACGAGCGCATGGTCTCGCTGAACGAGAAGAAGGTCGACAAGGCGAGCCTCCCGGACCTCGGGGTGAACAAGACGGGCTTCTCCGCGGGCAAGCCGGCGACGTGGGCGCCGGCCGCGGAGGCGCACTTCAAGTGCATCTCCGGCGAGCACCAGGGCACGACCGTGATGTTCTCGGGGAAGAACAAGGGTGGCTCGGGGATGATGAAGAAGCTGATCGAGGCGATTGCGGGTGCCGCGTCGCGTCCCGGCGGATACATCTTCCCCGTGGTCGAATTCTCGAGCACGGACAAGGTCGGCAACTACAAGAAGCGCTTCCCCCGCGCGAAGGTCGTCGACTGGCTCAACGCGCAGGGTGAGAACCGCGCGACCGCGAGCCAGGCGAAGGCCACCGTCGAGGGGCAGGTGCAG
>JAUIME010000906.1 GCA_030433195.1 bacterium | reverse complement strand
TCGAGAAGCGCGCGAGTGCGGGGAAGACGTTCCGCAGATCACGCCGATGAGCATTCAGAAGCTCGTGTACATCGCCCACGGCTACTACCTCGCCGCGACGAATCAGCCGCTCATCGCAGAGCCGGTCGAAGCTTGGCCCTGGGGACCGGTGATCGAGTCGCTCTACCACGAGTTCAAAGAGTTCGGGAACCGGGAGATCACCCGGGAAGCCGACGTCTATCCGGAGTCCGTTTCGACCAAAGAGGCGTCACTCGTCGCCGCAGTCTGGAACGCCTATCGGACGTTCACCCCAGCGCAGCTCTTCACCATGACGTACAGACCGAACACGCCGTGGAGCGAAGTGAGCCGAAGGTACCGCGGAGTCCCCTACCGAGCCGTCATCCCGAACGATTCCATCCGAGCGCACTACCGCAGTCAACTGGATCGCAAGCGAGCACGCCTCGAATCGGTACCGACGGAATAGTCCGGTGCCCCAAGATCCAAAGCAGCCCGAACCGAACGACTGGGAGTCGATCCTCCGGGCACTCCAGACTCCTCCCACTGGAGAAGACGAAGAATCGCCTGCACCACACGCTCAGGCGCAGGGCGACGAGCAAGACGACGAACTGGATGCCCTATCCGCGATGGCCCTCGCGGCTCGCGACCTAGAGAAGGACGCGCGGATCGCGCACCTCGATCTCGAGAACGAAGAGCTCGCACAGACCATCCGCCATCGTGACGTCTACGCGGACCGTCTCTTCGCCTTGATGGTCGGGACCCTTGTCGGGGCATTCTTCTTACTCATCTGGTCGGGGATGCCCGAAGCTCATCGGGGGAACCGTCTTGCTCTTTCCGAGACCGTCCAGGTCTCGATCATCGCGGCCGTGACGCTCGAGGTAATCGGCCTGTTTGCGATCGTGACTCGGCATCTCTTCCCTCCCCGCGACAGGTGTGGCGATCCGAGAGCGAGTTAGGCCGGTAACCGGCGCTTCGCGGGCCCCGGCAAGTGCCGGGAGTTTGGTACAATCCGGCCTTTACGCACGTTTTGCCGCTGGCGCCCGGCCAGGCCGCGCCGCTTGGCGGCACCCGCCGTTTCCGAGATCCTTCGACGACCCCTGGGAGGTTGCTTTGTCCGACGGTCCCAAGCCCGTGAGCGACATCAAGGTCGACACGGACAACCTGTACCGCGAAGAGACCTACACCGACCTGCGGGTCGCGACCATTCGCAAGCTCGTGCCGATCAAGTCGGACGGCTCCGAGGACTCGAGCCGCGACGTCGTCTTCACGGGCGAGACGCAGCTCATGTCGGCCGCGGGGATGTTGCCGATCCAGTGCAACCTCGAAGGCACGACGCTCGACGACGCGATCGCGAGTTTCCCCGAGGCCGTCAACAAGGCGGTCGAGCGCGTGATCGAAGAGGCGCGTGAGATGCAGCGGCGCGAGGCGTCGCGCATCGTGGTTCCCGGCGCGGGCGGCGGCGGTGGTGGGATGCCCCCGGGCGGCATGCCGCCGGGCGGGGCGATCGGGGGAGACGGCAAGATCCACCTCGGCTGAGCGATTCGGAATCTCCAGGAGAAAGCTGCCATGGCACGTTCGTCGATCGGTACCGCGTCTCGCGTTTCGTCGTTCGGGTTTTCCCGCATCTTCGCGCTGGCGCTCGCCGCGCTCGTCTTCGCCGCGGGTGCTCGCACCGCTTCGGCGCAGGCCGACTTCTCGGCGTTCGTGACGTTTGGCGACAGCCTCACGCACAACGAGATCCTCGCCACGATCAACGACAAGCCCGTCGCGCTCTACGGTGCCGATCCGATGGAGGCCGTGTTCGACAAGGGCGCGGTCGGCGGCGACGATCTCGGACGCTACGCGATCGCCGGCTCCGAGTCGGGCGACATCGGCGGCCAGATCGGCTTCTACGAATTCCTCGTC
>JAUIME010000123.1 GCA_030433195.1 bacterium | reverse complement strand
ACGGCATCGCCGCGATGAAGAAGCTCGTCACCAAGGGCGGGGTTCCCGAGTTCGACCGCACGGTCCGCGTTCCGTTCGGCAAGGCCGCGACGCGCCGCGAAGGCAACGACGTCACGATCGTCGCCTGGGGCCGCGCCGTGTGGACCGCGCTACGCGGAGCGGAAACGCTCGCGAACGAGGGCGTGTCCGCCGAAGTCATCGACCTGCGCACGATCGTGCCGCCCGACCTCGACACCGTCTTCGACAGCGTCGCGCGCACGGGCCGACTCGTCGTCGCCGCCGAAGACCGCTCGTTCGCGGGCTTCGTCCGAAGCATCCAAGGCGCCGTCGTCGAGAAGTTCCCGGGCATGCCCACGCGCGCCATCGGGCAGAAGAACCTGCCCGGCATCGCGCAGTCGCACGTCCTCGAAGACGCCGCGATCCTCACCGATGCGGACGTCGCCGCCGCGGCGCGCGAAGTCGTCGAGCACAAGGCCGGCGGCGGCACGCCGAGCGGTTGGTCGTGGATCCCGCCGCGTTACTTCGCGGGCTGAGAGAACGACCGAGGACAGGAGACGGATCGATGACTTGGTACTCCGTGCTGGCGGTCACTCCAACGAGCGAAGATTGGATCCCCGAGTACATCGGCACCGCTACGTCGCTCGTCGAGCGACACGGCGGTCGGTACCTCGCGCGAACGATCAGCCACCAGCAGATCGAAGGCGACGCGAACGAAGCGGCCATGCGCGTCATCATCGAATGGCCGTCGAAGGAAGCGGCGCTCGCCTTCATGAAGGATCCCGCCTACGCTTCCAGTCTCGAAGCCCGCACCGCCGGATCCACCAGCGACCACTTCCTGATCGAAGGAAAAGACGACACCGCGTGACGCGACGTTCTCGGTCGCGCGGGTGCCGGTCGCGAGCCCGTTCGGTCCGCGGCTACGGTGAGTTCTTCAACGGGCTGTCAGCCCGTGGAATTCGACTTGGGCTCGGTCTTCGGGCCGCTGCCGGCGGCGATCTCTTCGAGGTCGACCGAGTGCTCCTTGCCGGGGAAGCGGCCTTCGACGACGTCTTCGAGATACGCGGCGGCGCCGTCGCGGATGGCTTGCGCGACGTTGGCGTAGCGCTTGGCGTGCTTGGGGACGAAGTCTTCGAAGAGTCCCATCATGTCGTGGAAGACTTGGACCTGACCGTCGCAGTGCGGACCGGCGCCGATGCCGATCGTGGGGATGGTGAGCTCGGCCGAGATGCGTTTGGCGAGTGGTGCGGGAACGAGCTCGAGCACGATCGCGAACGCGCCGGCTTTCTCGAGTGCCTTCGCCGCGAGCATGAGACGCTCGGCGGCTTCGTCGCTCTTGCCTTGCACGCGAAAGCCGCCGATCATGTGGATCGACTGCGGCGTGAGACCGATGTGCCCCATGACGGGAATGCCCGAGGCGACGAGCGTTCCGACGACGGGCGCCATGCGGCGGCCGCCTTCGATCTTCACGGCTTGCGCCTTGCCTTCGGCGATCGCGCGCCGCGCGGTGCTGAGCGACAACGGCAGGTCCGACGCCGAGTACGTCGCGAACGGCAGATCGATCACGATCATCGCCTTGTGCGCGCCACGCGCGACGGCGGCCGAATGGTGAATCACCATGTCGAGCGTCACACGCAGCGTCGAGTCGTGCCCGAGCATGACCATGCCGAGAGAATCGCCGACGAGCAACAACGGGATGCCGACGCCGTCGAGGATCTTCGCCGAAGTGTAGTCGTAGCTCGTGACCATCGCGATCTTGCGCCCCTTCTCCTTCATCGTGCGCAGATCGTGGATCGTCGTTCGTCGCTTGCCCATCGCCCGCTTCGCTCCTCGCCGCCATCCGGCAGCGCTCGTTCGGATCGTCCCTCCCCGTCGCCTCGGCCCGGGCTCGCCAAAGCCCGGCGGGACGCCCCGTCGGATGCCGCGCGCGCAGCCGCACGCGTCGCGCCCGACAGTGTACGCCGCACGGCGCTCCACGTCACCACCCCGCCCCGGAGTGGGAGGAGCCCCGCGGCCGACCCGACCCGGGGCTCCAGTTGCGTCTCTCGTAAAGACGTTGTGGATCGCTTCTATGGATGGCTGTGCGAGTTTCCTCGGATCAGTCGTTGCGATACACCTTGTGGCACGCGTTGCAGGCGTTCGCGACACCGTTGTAGGCCTGGTTCACGGCGTCGAAGTCGATGGCGGATCCGGCACGATGGGCTTCGAGCGCACCCTTGAGGGCGCGCGCCTCGCGCACCGAGTCGTCCATCCAGCCACGGAAGTCTTCGGGTTCGGCGGCGACTTCGTGCAGTTCGTTGCCGTACACGAAGAGATCGAGCAGCTTCGCGGCTTCGTTGTAGGGATCGACGTCGGGGTGATCGGGATCGACCTTCCAGTCGTTGCGCGAGAATGCCTTCAGGTTGTCGAAGGCGCGCGGCAACTGCACCATGACCTGGCGGAAGCCGCCGAACGGATGCGCTGCCGGGAAATCGAAGTCGAGTCCTTCGGTGTCGGCCAGCGTGGGGACGTGCACTTCGGCGATCGTGCGGTAAAGGCCTTCGTACTTCTCGGCCGTGCCGCACCACTGCCGCATCTCGGCGATGGCCTGTTCACGCTCGACGCCGTCGACCGCGATGCGACCGAGCGCCGCCGCGGCCGGACCGCGGTGCTTGCCGTGGAAGCAGTGTACGTAGAACGGACCCTCGAGCTCGCGGAACGTCTTGACGATCTGCGACGACTCCTCGTCCGTGATGCCCTTGTATTGGATCGGGATGTGGACGTAGCGCATGCCGAGCGCTTCGGCCGTCTCGACGTCGGGCACCTTCCCGTCGACCGAGAGGATCGTCTTCACGCCCATCTCGGCGATCTTCTCGAGCGCTTCCGCACCGTGCGGCTCGCTGCCGGACACGATGCGATCGCTGAGCTTGATGACGTTGTGGAGGCCCGGAAACTCGTCGGGCTGGATCGTGCCGAGCTGCCGGTCGCCGGCCGTCTCGTACGCCGACTTCTGGAGCGTCATGGGAGGATCGATCGTGAGCGTGGCCGGGGCCACGGCGACGCTGACCTTCGCGGACGCTTCGGGCTTCGCGGATGCGTCGACCTCGGTCTCGATCGAGCCGCAACCCGTGAGGAATCCGAGCGATGCCGCCGCGATCATCAGGATGGAGAGTCTGGCCATCGTGAGCCTTCCTTCTTCTGAAGGGGAATCTCGTCCCCGTGGGGCCGTGTCAACGCGATCTGCTAGCGCAACGACTGTGCCAGGCCGTCATTCGCGCTTCTAAGTGATTTGCGAACAGCATTTTGCAGCCATCGGAGACAAGGCGGTCCGCAATATCGCGCTCCTCCCGCACGACCCGACGTTTCGATCGTGTAACCCCTGTCAACAATCGTTGACATCCATCGGCTCTCCGCGCCGACAGGACCCCCGGACGGGGCGAGGCGGACTGTTAGAATCGCCGAAGCCAAACCTCGCGGGGGCGGGCACGCTGTCTGTCCTGCGATCGAGCCCACCGGAAGGAGCCGTCATGTCCCATCGAATCCTCGGCCGAGTCGTCCTCGTTGCCGGCCTGACCGCCCTCGTTCTCGCAGCACGAGCGAACGCGGACGAAATGCCCGCGCAGGCCGATGGCGCCGTCGTCGCATGGATCAGCGATGCCGAGGCGGCCCGCGCGGAAGCTCGAGCGACCGGGCGACCGATCCTCGTGCGCCACGGCGACCTGTTGTGCGGCACGGCGTTCATGGAGGTCCACCGAAGGATGTGGAGCCTCCCGCTGCTGCTCGAAGCGATTCAGCAGACGACCGTACCGCTCGCGGGCAAAGCGGAGTTCGCGAAGCTCGAGGCCGCTCCCTCGGCGACAGCGAGTCTCGTGTCGGCCGACGGCGAGCTCCTCACGGATTCGATCCCCTACGCGGCCGGCCCCGGCGGCATCGCGGTCGCGCTGGTCGAGGCGCTTCGCAAGCTCGAACGTCCCGTGCCGGGCTACCTCGCGTTGCTCGCCGAAGAAGCCGAAGCGCGCGCCAACGGCGTCGAGCGCGCGACCTTCGCGATGCATTGTTTCTGGGTCGGCGAAGGCGTGTTCGCGAAGATCCCGGGCGTCGTGTCGACGGTGCCGGGTTTCCTCGACGGTCTCGAAGTCGTCGAGGTCGAGTTCGATCCGAAGCGCGTGAACTACGCGTCGCTCGTCACGAGCGCGCGCGGTTTCGAGTGCGCGTCGCGCGTGTTCGCGCGGTCCGATGCACAAGCCGAGGTCGCGGCCGAGATCGTCCCCGACGCGACGACACGATCCGACGGCGCGATCCGACCCGACCGCGAGCCGAAATACTACTTGTCGCGAACGCCCTACCGTGCCGTCCCGATGACGGACTTGCAAGCCGCACGCGTGAACGCGCGAATCGGCGAAGGCGAGAGCCCCGACGATCTGCTGTCGCCGCGACAGCTCGCGATGCTCGCCGAAGTGCGCGCCGCCGAAGGCGAACCGCCGAACCGCATCGACGACAACGATCTCGCACGCGCATGGCGCGCGGCATCGAAGAAGCCCACCCGATGACGACCGCGACACTCTCGGATCTCCTCGCGTCGGCGATCGACCGCCGCGCCGATCTTCTCGCCGAACTCGCCGACGAACAGACGGATGCGTACCGCGTCTTCCATGGCGTCGCGGAGGGTCGTCCCGGGCTCACGGTCGATCGCTACGGATCGGTGCTCCTCGTGCAGACCTGGAACGAACCGATCGCGACCGACGAGCTCGACGCGATCCGCCAGAGCACCGAGCGCGCGCTCGATACGACGTTCGAGCTCGTCTGGAACCATCGCGGCAAGGACGCGAGCGAGTCGTTCGATCAGTTCCACGCGATCGAGCCGCCGCGCCGACCGACCGCCGTCGAGTTCGGGCTCTCGTACGACGTGCGCCCGCGCCACGGAGGACAGGACCCGCTGCTGTTCCTCGATCTACGCGCGGGTCGCCGTTGCCTGCTCGGCGAGTCGGGCGAGCGCAGCACGCTCAATCTGTTCTCGTATACGGGAAGCCTCGGCGTCGCCGCGGCCGCGGGCGGTGCGACGCACGTCTGGAACGTCGATCACGCCACCGCCGCGAGCTCCATCGCGCGCGCCAATGCCAAACGCAATCGCCTGCTCGGCCGCTTCACGACGATCGAAGAAGACGTCCTGCCGATCGTGCGCCAGTTCGCGGGCCTGCCCGTATCGGATCGGCGCGGCGGCCGCAAGCGCACCTACGAGAAGGTCGAGAAACGCCCCTTCGACCTCGTCATCCTCGATCCGCCCGCATGGTCGCAAGGCCCGTTCGGCGCCGTCGACGTCGTGCGTGACTACGCGAGCCTCTTCAAGCCCGCCCTCCTCGCCACGCGCAAAGGCGGCCGCATGCTCGTCACGAACAACTCCGCCCGCGTCGAGCTCGACCCGTGGATCGCAACCCTGCAACGCTGCGCCGAGAAAGCGAACCGCCCGATCCGCGACGTCGCCGTCATCGACCCCGACCCCGACTTCCCCACCTTCGACGGCCAACCCCCGCTCAAGATCGCGTGGCTCGTGGTGTGATCCCTACGCCATCGGTGCCCAGCGGAACGTGAGCCATCGGCCTCGTTCGAAGTCGATGACTTGGAACTTCACGAGGCGGCTGACTCCGCGCAGGCGGTCTTGGTAGCGCAGCAGGTACGTGTGGCCGGCTTGCGGCTCGACGCTGAAGGCGCCCGAGTCGGGGAATTGGTTGAGGACGTCTTGGCCGCGGCGGTGGTGATGGAGCGTGCCGCCGCCGTCGACGTACTTGATGCGACGGCCGTCGAGGAAGATCGAGTAGTAGATCGAGAGCGGGATCTGCGGGGCTTCGTCGGTCGGTTGGCGGTTCGCTTCGACGTATTCTTCTCCGAGATCGATCACGATCGCCTTCGCGTCGCGCTTGTGTGCGAACGTGAGCGCACCCTCGGCATATCGGTTGAACACCATGTCGGCGGACGCGAGGTCGAGGCGTGCACGGTCGACCTCGACGACCTGGCCGCGATCGAAGTCGAACGCGCAGCTCGAGTCGTCGAGCGCGTAGAGCGTCACGAGTTCGCCCGTCGGGAGAATCGAATCGGCGGCGGACGTCGCTTCCTTCGCGTCGTCGTCGGTTTGCCGGGCTTCGCTCGTCGTGATCCACGCCGTGGCGGCGAGCAGCAACAACACCATCGCTACCGAGAGTCGCGTCTTCATGTTCGTCTCCTGTTCGTGCGATTTCGTGTCGAAAGATCGCCGGCGCCTCATGAGTAGTCCGGGCTTAGACGGTGCCACCGGTCGGGTCTTCCCGAAACTCCTCGAGCCGCTCGCGAACCGCCGCGAGCGCGGGTTCGATCGCCCAGCCCGACGTGTCGCGGTCGCCGACGCGGTTGCCGATGCCTCGCACGATGCGAAGCGGCACGTCCGCCAGGCGGCACGCGAGCGCGACGCCGAATCCTTCCATGTCCTCGGCCGACGCGTCGGGGACGCGCCGACGACGGAGTGCCGCGTGCGCCACGTCGGCCGACGCCGCCGACACCGTGAGCAGCACACCCGACGCGTCGATCGCGTCGAGCGGCAGTCGATCGACCACGCGGCCGCGATCGTCCTCCCACTGCGGAAAGCCGAGCGCGTCGAGTCCCACGGCCGATTCGCCTTCGCCCGCGCCGATGCCGTCGATCGCGACTTCGGCGAACTCCGTCACCGAGCCGATCGCGAGGCGCTCGGGGTCGAACGTCCCCGCGAGGCCGGCGAGCACGACGCGCGACGGCCGCGACTCGGCGATGCACTGCGCCGCGCGGGCCGCGGCGGCCACGGGTCCGAGCCCCGCGAGCTCGACGCGCATGGTGTCGGGCACGCCCTCGGCGCCGAACAGGGCGTCGCGTTCGAAAGCAGTCGGAATCAGCAGCAGGGTCGTCGTCATGGATCGGCTCGCAGCATTCCCGTTCAGTAGAGGTTGCGCGCCCCCGTGCAACGAACCGGCGGTGCGCACGTCTATGCTACGATCCCCGCGTCGTTCCCCGCACGCTCTATCCCTATCCACGAGGCGAACACGACCATGCCCTGGAAGCGCATGTCATTCAAAGACGGCAAGGTCTGGGCCGAGACCGACGATTCGGGCGAGCTCGTCATCGAGCGCGGACTCGTGCGCATCTGCTACCGCCAGAACGACGACCGCACGTATTCCGCACGCGCGGACGCGCTCTCCGAGATCGATCACGACGCGTACGACGCGATCAAGGAATCGAAGAAGAAGCGCAAGAAGGCCGCGGCCAAGAAGCGCGAGGCCGGCGAATCGAAGGGACCCGTCGGCGGCTTTCCGAGCGCGAAGCCGTGCGCGACCGTCGTCACCGAAGACGAAGTTCCCGAAGAAGCGATCGTCGTCTACACCGACGGCGCGTGCTTCTCGAATCCCGGTCCGATGGGCGCGGGCGTCGTGCTCATCTGGAACGACAACCGCCGCGAGATCTCGACGTTTCTCGGCCACGGCACGAACAACCTCGCCGAGCTGCACGCGGTGCGCCTCGCGCTCGAAGCGATCAAGAATCCCGAGATCCCCGTGCGAATCTTCTCGGACTCGAGCTATGTGATCGGACTGCTCGCCCGCGGTTGGAAGGCCAAGGAGAACCGCGAAGTCGTCGACGAGCTGCGCACGCTCGCGCGAGGCTTCCCCGACCTCGCGTTCGTGAAGGTCAAGGGTCACGCGGGCATCGAACTCAACGAGCGCGTCGACGAACTCGCGAAGATCGCGGCCGAGAAGGGCCGCTGACGCCGAGCGAACTCGGCGATCATTTCCCGACGACGTTCACCCAGCGCTGCGTCCAGATCCCCAGAACGCTCAGAGTCTCGAGGTCGGCGTAGTACACCTCCTCGAGTCCGTTGTCCTTGGCGATCTGGCCGATCGCGTTCTCGTTCCAGTCGACCTCGACGTAGTAGCGGAAGCTGCGGACGTCACTGCTCTCGGCGCGCGAACCGACGGGCGTCTCTTGGAAGTTGGTGACGAGCGGTTCGGTGACGTGCGTGTAAATGCGCCCGCGCGCACAGGCCGAAGCCAGCGCGCACAAGACCACGATCGCCGAAACTCGCAAGAGGCTTCGTCGCATCCTCAGTCCCCGTAAACGATCGTCTTCTGACGATAGTAGAGGCCGCCGAGGATCGAGAAGATCGAGCGGTCGGCGTGACGGATCGTCGTGAGGCCGCCGTCGCGTGCAGCAGCTTCGGTGCCCGCGTCACCCCATGCGACCAGCCACAGGATGCTCTGGAGCTCGGATTCGCCGACCTTGTCGCCGAGGGTCGTCTTGTCGAGGTCTTCGTCGAGCGGCGTCTTGATGTTCGTGTAGACGCAGCCGGTCGTGGTGGCGATCAACGCCAGCCCGAGCAGCAGCGCGGTGATGCGATTTCGCATGCGTGGTTCCTTTTCGTCGATCGGAGCATCGTGTCGTGCGAAGGGTCGTATCCGGCGCATCTCGCCGAAGCGCGATTCAGGCTATCCGAATCGTCGAGCCCGTGCAACGACGTGCTCGTCGGCGTTCGCGTAAAGGGGTCGCCGGATCAGCCGCCTTGCCGCGCCGGCACCCACGCCGTCGTACGCCCGGCGACGGTCAGGAACTCGATGCGATCGCCGCGCGCCGTCGTCGCGGCGGCGTCCTTGCCCCATCGGTGATGGAACAACCAGCTCGCGGGAAAGCGCGACGACTCGGCGTCGGCCTCGACCGCACGCGTGACGACCGCGCTCAACCGCGAGCGTAGCCGCTCGACTTCCGCGGCGGTGAGATCGGCCGCGCGTCGACGGGGATCGAGCCGAGCTTGGAACAGGACCTCGTCGGCGATCCAGTTCCCCACGCCCGCCGCGAACGACTGGTCGAGCAACAACCCCTTCAGCGTGACGCGCCGTGCGCGAACCCGCTCGCGAAACGCCGCGCGCGACGGCAGGTCGAGCAGCGGATCGAACCCCAGGTCGCGGATCGGCGGCTCGCGCGGAGGATCGTCGAGCAGTCGGATGCGGCCGAGCCGACGTGCGTTCGTCATCGCGAGCTCGCCGCCGTCCTCGAACACGAAACGCACCTTCGTGAAGCGCGGCGGCCACTCACGGCCGGGCGCGGGGCTCGCCTTCAGCGCGAGCCCGTCCGTGCCGGGAACGCAGAACGCGCCCGTCATGCCGAAGTGGAACACGGGCCACGGACTCCGGTCGAGCTCGAACCACAGGTACTTGCCCCGACGACACGACTCGATCACGCGCCGCCCGGTCAACGCGCTGCGAAAGCGCGCGGGCGTCACCCCGCTGTAGACGATCTCGTCGCGCGCGCAGACGACCCGCTCGATACGGCGCCCGACCGCGATCCGCTCCGCGATCCGCCGCCCGCGCTCGACCTCCGGCAACTCCGGCATGCCACTTCCTCGCTCGCTCGAATCCCGTTTCCGTGCCACCCTGGACGAAAGCCTCGCCCGATCCAAACGTAGACTGTAGGAAGATCAAAGAGGATCCGAGTCGGCGGCGATGAGCCGGCTCGCCGATTCTTCGTCGAAACTTCGACGTCTCGCGCTCGAATACGGCGCGCCGCGCACCGTAGCGAAACGCTCGTCCGTGCTTCCGTGGGTCCGGGAGCTGATCGTTGGAGGTCCGCTCATGGCCATTGCGTCCCGCTCGTCCCGTTCTTCCCGCCGCGATTCCGGCAACGCCCTGATCCTGCTGCTCTTGCTCGGCATCGTGACCCTCGTCGGCCTGACCGTCGTTTACCTCATGGCGCGCAAGGCGGAATCGCCGCTCGAGCGGCGCGAGGATCCCGCCGCCACCGAGTCCGCCGACTCGTCGCGCGATACTCTGGCGACGAAGCCCGCTTTCCGCGCCGACTCCGAAAACACGACACGCGCCGATCGAACCGCGACGTCGGGCGCCGTCGCCGGCGCGTTCGAGATCCGCGGCAAGGTCGTGAAGCGTCCCTCCCAGGAGCCGATCGCCGGCGCCGCGATTCGCTTCCTGCCGGCGTCGCCCGACGTGCTCGCGAGTCTCACGGCCGATCCGATGCTGCTCGACGGCAAGATCGACGCGGACGTCTTCCCTCGAGCGATCGCCGACGCGCTCCTCGCGAGTGTCGACGCGCGCACGGACGACGCCGGGAGCTTCACGCTCCGGATCCCGCACGACGCGCTCCCCGCGACGTTGGTCGTCGGCGCCGCAGGATTCGCGCGCAGCACCGAGTACGTGCCTTCGAACGCGC
>JAUIME010000122.1 GCA_030433195.1 bacterium | reverse complement strand
CGACTACCATCGCGAACATCCCACCCAGCTGGCGTCGGTTCTCGCAAACAGAGCCGGGATCGATCACGACCTCGATCGATTCGACGAAGCTCGTGATGCCTATGAGTCGGCACTCGCGATGCTGATCGAGAGCTCCGGAGGAGACACCCAGGCGTCGATCCGGCTTCGCTTCAACCTCGCGATCCTCGCCCGTGACACCGGTGACGTCGACGCATCGGATCGAATGATGGAAGACGCGCTTCGGCGCGCGCGCGAGACGCTTCCGCGCGGCGACGAGATGACGCTCAAGATCCTCACGGCGTATTCGATCGCCCTCGAGAGAGACGGCCGCATCGACGAAGCCGTGCGCACACTCGACGACGCCGTCCTCGCAGCGTCGGAGACCCTCGGCTTCGACCACCCGTACACGATCGACGCCGCCAACCAGCTCGCGAGCCTGCGCTTCAAGTCCGGCGAACGCAATCGTGCTATCGACGACCTCGAGCGCGTCGTCGACGCGGCCGAGAAGCGCTCCGGCGCCGAGAGCGAGACGGCGTCCCGGGCCCGTCGCAATCTCGCGGTCTTGTACCTCGAAGTGGGGAAGGTCGATCTCGCGAGCGGCATGCTCGAGCGCGAGTATCGCATGGCCTCCGAGAACCTCGACGCGTCGCACTCGACCGTCCTCGAGGTCGCAGCGAATCTGATCAAACTCCACATCGACGAGGGATCCCTCGACCGTGCCGTGAAGATCGGTGAGCCCTCGTTCGAACGCGCGAAGGCCGCCCTCGGCTCGGCGCACCGAACGACACAGACCATCGCGAACAACCTCGCCGTCGCGTACAAGAAACTCGAGCGATTCGACGAGGCCGAACCCGTCTACCGGGACATCCTCCGAACCCACGAAAAGTCCGGCGCGAAGCCGACTCCCGTTTCGGTGATCGCCCGCATCAACCTCGCACGCAATCTCACCGCACAAGAGCGCTTCGAGGAAGCCCGAGACGTCGCCGAGCAGAGCGTCACCGAAGCGCGTACGCTCTTCGCGGGTGAGAACGCGTTCGTCGCCTGGGCTCGCGTCGCGCTCGGGATCACCGAGAAGGGACTCGGCGAGACCGACGCGGCGTTCGCCAACCTCGACGCCGGAAGCAGCGTGCTCGAAGCCTCGCTGGGCGTCGGCGACATCCGGACCCAGCGCGGACTCCAAGCCCTCGCCGAGATCCACGAATCACGAGGCGACGCCGCGAGCGCCCGAGCGATCCGCGAGCGCCTCGGCGAATCGAGCCCGTGACGGCGGCCGAATCCCGACGCCTCGAAAGAGAAACACGAGATTCCTGACGCTCTCCTTGCTTTCGTCGCGTCGGTCCGGGCTCACGCGAGAAAGGCTCGCAGGAGTCCGACTGACGAACGACTCACCAAGGAGAATACCGTGAAGAATCTGAAGACCATCCTCTGGCCGACCCTTGCGGCGCTTGTCTTCTCACTGGCACCGAGGGCTCACGCGAACGACCTGAAAGTGGCAGGCACGACGTGGATGCGTTCGGTCTCGTCGTCGAGGGTGAAGCCCTCGAAGTGCTCGGACGCACGAGCTTCGCGTTCGAGGCCACGAAAGATCAGCTCGACGCCGGCGAGGTCCTCGTCACCGGCTCACCAGTCGCATCAGCTCACGAGCGGGATTCCCCCGCGGACGACCTGAAGGTGTCTCGGACGGAGCCGCTCGCGATGCGCGTTTCACGGAGGGCAAGCGACCTTGCGGCCTCGTTCAGCGGCTGAAGCGCTGCGCGAGGCGGATGCCGACGAGGTACGCGACGAGGACCGTGAGGTAGATCTGGCCGAGGACGGCTTCGGTCGCGGCGAGCATGCGCGCCCAGGGACTCACGGGAGCAATGTCGCCATAGCCGAGCGTGGTGAGCGTGACGAGGCTGAAGTAGAGCGCGTTCGTCGAAGGACCACCCGCGAGTGAGAGATCTTGCGTGAACGAGCCGTGCATCGTCGTATCGACGAGCGAGTAGATCCCGCCGCCCACGATCGCGAGCATGAGATAGGCACACAGCGCGCCGCTGATCATGTCGAGCGTGACGGTGCGTTCGTGTCGAACGATGTAGACGACGATCTCGTACGTGCTCAGGCATAGGAGCGCGATGCTGAAAACCGTTGCACCGGCCTCCGCCATGACCTCCGATCGACCGAAGGCGGGACTCGCGACCTGCAGGATCGTCGCGACGACGGCGAGGCTCCACGCAAAGAGCCGCACGTTGCGCTCCGGCCGCGCTGCATTGACGGCGCTCAGAAGAATGAGCGCGAACGCCGACGAACCGAGGATCCGCGCCAGAAGACTGGGTTCGATCGCGTCACTCGACGCGCGGATCGTCTGCACGAGAGCGAGCACGAGGAAGTACGCGACGAGGGACACGAGCAAGATCGTGAAACGCGCCTTGTACGCCATGTCGCGCACGCTCATCCTCCGAACGGCGACTTGTCCTCTTCACGACGCGCCGTGTCGACCGAGGTCTCTTCGCCCTCCCAAGGGAGAACCTCGGCGTCTTTCCACAGCGCCTCGAGCTGATAGTGAGAGCGCGCGTCACGCGAGAACAGGTGCACGACGATCTCGCCGAAGTCGATGAGGATCCACCCACCGTCTTGCTGGCCGCTCATGAACAAACGCTGCACACCCTGTCGCTTGAGCGCCTTCACGATCTCTTCGGACATCGCCTTCAGCTGCCGGATGCTCGTTCCGGACGCAATGACGAAGTAGTCCGTGATCGCGAGCGTCGACCCGACGTCGAGAATCGTGATGTCGGTCCCGCGCATGCCGTCCGCGATCTGCGCGACGCCGATCGCCAAGTCGCGTGAATCGATACTGCTCATCCCTTCTCACCCCTTGCGCCCCTTGCGAACGGGCGCTGAAACGACGCGACGCGGCGCACCGGATCGATGCGCCGCGTCACGCGAGAATTCACTGCTGAATGGTGCCGTATCCGGTCGAGTCCGGATCGATCAACGGATCTCGAAACCGTTCGCGGCGGCCATGCGCTCCGCGTCGAGAACCCCGTCCTCGAGGACGCGTTCGATGCGCGCGTCCTCGTCCACCTCGATCTCTTCGTCTTTCGGACCGTGGATGCTCGCGAAGAGCGGCACGAACACGAGCGACACGACGCACATGAGCTTCACGAGGATGTTGAGCGACGGGCCGGCCGTATCCTTGAACGGGTCACCGACCGTATCGCCGACGACCGCGGCCTTGTGCGCTTCCGAGCCCTTGCCGCCGTGCGCGCCGGTTTCGATGTACTTCTTGGCGTTGTCCCACGCACCGCCGGCGTTCGACATGAAGAGGGCCATCATGACACCCGCCGAGCGCTTCGAAGCCCATCAGGCATCCGATCAAGATCGGCGCACCGACCGCGAGCGCACCCGGGAGCATCATTTCCTTGAGCGCGGCGCGCGTCGAGATCGTCACGCAGCGCGCGTACTCGGGCTCGCCCGTCCCTTCCATGATGCCGGGGATCGTGCGGAACTGTCGGCGCACTTCTTCGATCATCTGGTTCGCGGCACGGCCGACGGCCTGCATCGCGAACGACGAGAACACGAACGGAAGCACACCACCGATGAACAATCCGATGACGACGTCCGGTCGCACGATGTTGATTCCGACGCCCTCGCCGGCGACATTCGTGAGCCCCGACGCCTGCGTGTACGTCACGAACATCGCGAGTGCCGTGAGCGCGGCCGAACCGATCGCGAAGCCCTTGCCGATGGCGGCCGTCGTGTTGCCGACCGCGTCGAGCGCGTCGGTCTTCTTGCGGATGTCGGCGCCGAGGCCGGCCATCTCCGCGATGCCGCCCGCGTTGTCGGCCACCGGGCCGTACGCGTCGACGCCGAGCGAGATGCCGAGCGTCGCGAGCATCCCGACCGCCGAGATGGCAATCCCGTAGAGCCCCGCGATTTCATACGAGATGAAGATCGCGGCACAGAACAAGATGACGGGGAAGAACGTGCTGATCATGCCGACCGCGAGGCCCGCGATGAGGTTCGTCGCGGAGCCCGTCTCGGACTGCTGGGCGATCTGCTGCGCGGGCTTCTTCGATTCGGCGGTGTAGTACTCGGTCACCATCCCGATCAACGTTCCGACCACGAGCCCGCATGCCACCGATCCGAACACGCCCCACTTCGAGAAGTCTTCGCCGCCGAGCGTGAAGTCGAGGTCGAGCATGGCCGTGAGGCCGAGCGCGCCGACGAGCATGACGCCACCCGCGACGATGAGCCCCTTGAAGAGCGCACCGTGCAGGTGCTTCTCGTCGTCGGTCTTGACGAAGAACGTCCCGACGATCGCGCCGATGATCCCGACCGCCGCAACGCCGAGCGGGAAGAGCAGGCCGTGCGCGAACGCGCCGTCCGTGCCCATGTCTTGTCCGATGAAGAACGCGAGCGCCATCGTCGCGATGATCGAGCCGACGTAACTCTCGAACAGGTCGGCGCCCATGCCCGCCACGTCGCCGACGTTGTCGCCGACGTTGTCCGCGATCACGGCCGGGTTGCGGGGGTCGTCTTCGGGAATCCCGGCTTCGACCTTACCCACGAGGTCGGCACCGACGTCGGCCGCCTTCGTGAAGATCCCGCCGCCAACACGCGCGAACAGCGCGATCGAGCTCGCACCGAAGCTGAAGCCGAACACCGGTTCGAGTCCCGCTTCGCCGCGTCCGAAGATCAGGTAGAAGATCGTGACGCCGAGCAGGCCGAGCGTCACCACCGTGAGCCCCATGACGGCGCCACTCGAGAACGCGATGCGGAGCGCCTTCGACAGGCTCGACTTCGCGCCCTCGGCCGTGCGACCCGCCGAGCTCGTGGCGGTCCACATCCCGCAGTAGCCCGCCGTCGCCGACGCGAGCGCACCGAACGCGTAGCAGATCGCTGTGCTCCAATTGATGAAGGCACCCAGAACGATGAACACGAGAGTCGCGAAGACCGCGAGCACGCTGTACTCGGTCTTGAGGAACGCCATGGCGCCCTGCTGCACGGCCGTGGTGATCTTTTTCATCTCGTCGGTGCCCGGATCGTTCGCGAGGATCTCCTTCACCAGTTTGAAGGCGAAGAAGGCCGCCGCGATCGGACAGGCGATCGCGAGTATGTAAACGACTACGTCCATGAACGCTTCCCTCGTCTCTAGTAGGGTTTGTGGGGACTATCGAAAGGGGATCGGGTCTCACCGCGAGCGCCTGCGCTCCGCAAGGTCGTCCGCATCCCTCAGTTCCTTTGCGAGCTCATCTTCGGGATACCGCTCCCGGATCTCGTGGAGTCGCTTCGTGACGAAGCGCGTCGTCTCTTCGAGGAGGACCGTGTCTCCCTCGCGTAGGGCCGCCGAACGGCGCACCATTCCGCTACACACATCGCGCCACGCACGAGCCCGGCCGAGCCAGCGCGCACCCGCATCGGACGCGGCGTCGTCGAACGCTCCCGGATCGGCTTCTCGCAGCGACTCGAGAAGACCGACCACGCGCTCGGCGTGATCCCCAGCGATCTCGAAGGCGCCTCGCGCGATCCGCTCCTCCATCGCGAGGAACGAGCACCAGACGATTTGGGGGTTCCATCGACCGAACGCCGCGTTCGCCTTGACCGTCCCGGCATCGTCGCGGTGCTTCCCGTCGCGGCTCGCACCGAGCTCGCCCGCTTCGTGCGGGTCCGGATCGAGGCGGCTCGTGTCGAGCGGTCTCGGACCGGGTTGGCTCGTGTCGAAGCGACGGGCGTCGGCGTCGCGGGCTCGCAGGTACGAATCGAGCGCACTCTCCGTCACGCTCGTACCGTCGGCGGCCCGGAACGCTTCTCGTAGGCGTGGATCCCGGGAGTGCAGATCGAGGTAGATCTCGCCGCGTTGCGCGAGCAGCATACTACTGGCCGGATACCGTCGCAAGCCCTCGTCGAGCAACCCGAGGGCCTCGGAAATCCACGCCTCGGCGACCGCGGGAGAGCCCGCTGCCGACGCCACCGAGAAGGCCATCTGGCGAGCGAAGTAGCTGCGCGCAAACTCGTCGTCGGGATGAACTTGCAGAACTCCACGCACGTCCGACGCATAGCGGTCGAGCCGGCCCCGGTCGAGGGCGTCCTCGGCGCGGAGCCAGGCGGCCTGAGCCATCCAGGCGCGCACCCCGAGCGGCAGCCTCGCGACCCATCCGGAGCGCGTCGCACGATCGTCGTCGAGCTGTCGATCGACGGCCTGCCGAGCCGCGTACGAAAGCACGAGCGCGACGATCACCAGCGCCACGAGTCGCCCGATCCTCGTCATCTTCGCGACCTCCGACCGAGCCAGAAGACCCCGATCGCGAGCGCGGGAACCGCGTAGGCCGCGGCGACACCGAAGTGTCCGAACAGAGCCGAGGCGACGACCGGTCGCCCCGAGGCGAGCCGATCGACCTCTTGAAAGCTCGCGAGCGGCGGCGGAACCGTCCCGAGCACGTGAAGGATCCATGCGTCGACGTGCAACGCCGCGTTCCTGAGCGCGTCGAACACACCCCCGTCCGCCCCCGCGCCGATCTCCGTCGCGGAATGCGCGTGAGACGCCGCTCCATGTGCGTGATCGTGAACGTGATCGTGCGCATGGTCGTGATGCCCGCCACGCAGGCTCCCTCCCATTGCGGCCTCGCGCCGGACGACCCGAGACAGATCGCGGATGAAGGTCTGCAAGAAACCCGCGACGGCCGTGAAGCCGAGCGCGAACGCTCCGGTCGGCGCCGACAACACGATCGACAACGCGACACCGACCGAAGCGAGGAGCAGCAATCCGACCGTCGACGCGGCGACGGCGACCGAGTACGAAACCGCATGGCTCACGCGCGCGGCGCGCACACGCCACGACGCGCGCTCGACGAGCAACCGGCATCCGACGTCGACCGTGCGGAGCGTCACGACGCACGAACCGTCCGCAGCGACGTCTCGTTCGGTGAGCCGCATCGCGAACGCGAAGCTTCGACGCACGTTGACGATCTCGCTGCGCAGGCGATCGTCGTCGGGACCGACCGCGACCTCGATCGGAGTGCGCAACGCGATCCGCTTCTCGCGAAACGCCGTCACGCGCATCGTCAACCGCCCGTCCTCGCCGAGACGATCGATGCCTTCGAATCGCAAGCGCAACGCCGCGCCTCCCGGAGAGAGGGAGAGCACGTCCCCCTCCGCGATCGGACGTCCCTCGAACGCGACGGCCACGGGCGTCGCCTGGCGAAACAACGCGAGATCTCGCCCCTCGGCCGCCGCTCCCTTCGCAATCCACGAATATCCCGCGATCGCCGCGACGACGACGAACACCGCGAGTCCGAACGCGATCCCGAGGAGCTTCCCGAAGACCCAAACGACCGGGGACACGGGTCGCAGCAACAGCAGGTCGAGCCGGCGTAATCGGATGTCCTCGGCAAAGGCGGCCGTGCTCGTGAAGATCGCGAGCATCGATCCGAGGGCCGTGATCGCCCCGAAGACCACGCGCTCACGTTCATGGACGTCGATGCCGCCGCCCGACGCCGCCGTGGTGTCGAACGCCGTGACCCACACGACGAGCGCGATCAGCGTGACCACGGCGACGGGCCATCGGAAGTGCTCGCGAATCGTCGTCAAGGCGATCGCGAGGACCTTCACCGCCGCTCTCCGCGTCCGTCGAGCAAGCGCAAGAAGAAGTTCGAGAGATCGTCGCGCGCGGGCTCTTCGCCGAGGTCGATCGCACCCGACTCGTTCGCGAGGCGCCGAATCGCCTCGCGCGCGGAATCGTCGAGGTCGCGGAACCGGACGATGCGCTCGCCCTCGCGCGCGAGCAGCGCATCGGTACGCCCCTCGCAAATCGCCTCGCCGCGATACAACACGACGAGCCGATCGCAGACGCGCTCGACGTCGGCGAGCAGGTGCGACGACAACACCACCGTCACCCCGGCGTCGCGGCGTCGCAACATCTCGTCGGTCACCTCGCGCGACAGCAGCGGATCGATCCCCGACGTCGGCTCGTCGAGCACGAGCAACTCGGGATCACCGAGCAGCGCGACGGCCATCGCGAGCTTGCGCACGGTTCCCTTCGAGAGACTTCGAACCGGCCCGCGATGCGCTTCGAGATGCAAGAGACTCACGAGCTTCGACGTCCGCGAACGGATCGTCGCGCGATCGAGTCCGAGCAAACGGCCATGGAGCACGAGCGTCGATTCGATCGTGAGGAACGAATGCAGCTCGTTGTCTTCGGGGACGAAACCGATGCGTGCCTTCGCTTCGGTCGCGCCGGGCGGCGCGCCGAGCACGCGCACGTTTCCTGCGTCGGGTGCAACGAGGCCGAGCAGCGTCTTGAAGAGCGTCGTCTTGCCCGATCCGTTCGGACCGAGAACACCGACGATCTCTCCGCGCGCGACCGTGAGATCGACGCCGCGCAGCGCCTCGACGGTTCGTCGCCGCCATCCCGTTCGATAGGTCTTGCTCACACCCCGGCACGCGACGACGGGATCGGCTGCGTGCCCGTCGTGCGTCGGTCGCATCGGCGCCCTCCGGTTTCCACTACCGCCGCGGTCGCGCGGCCGGTATGATCGGACCGTCGTTCCAGCGACTGTTATAACCCCGCCTCCCCTCGGAAGCGAGCTGAACCGGACCGAGACCACCATGCCGCGACTCATCATCACGAAGGGCGCCGACCAGGGCACCGATTTCACGATCGGCGACGATCCGATCACGTTCGGGCGTCTCGCGACGTGCGACGTCACGATCAACGACACGAAGGCCTCGCGAAACCACGCCCGCATCGAAGCCCGCGACGGCACGCACGAGCTGGTCGACCTCGGCAGCGCCAACGGGACGCTCGTGAACGGCCGCCCGGTCAAGAAGCAGCGGCTGTACGGCGGCGACGTCATCACGATCGGCGCGACCGACATCCGATTCCAGGCCGATGCGGCCCGCTCCTCACGCTCGATCGCGCACGAAGCCGCGACCTCGGGCGGCCCGGCCCCGCGAGGCGGCAATCCCGCCGCCCCGGCCACGAGCGGCGCGGGATTCGCCCCGGGCGACATCCAGATCAAGAACGCCCCCCTCCAGTACAGCAAGCACAGCGCGCAGTCCTCGGGTTCGTTCCTGCGCAGCGATCTCCTGCAGGAGGGTGGCCCCCTGCGGTGGCTGCTGATCCTCGGCGGGTTCGCGGTCATGGCCGGCGTCGCGTTCGGTACCGCCTGGCTCGTCAAGAACGTGCTGTAACGGCCTCGTAACACAGCGTTTCCGATTCGTAAGACGTCCTCCACGAGCACCTCTCACCGCTCTCGTACGGCCCCCTCCCTCGGCTCGCGATTTGCTAGTTTCGACGAGGAACCTTCCCGCGTCGCCCGATCGGCGCGCTCAGATGAAGAGAGGGAGCCCGCCGTGGCCATCGCGAAGATTCGAGATCTGGTGAAGCGCTTCGCGCAGCACGCCGTTGTCGACCGCGTGAGTTTCGACGTCGACGCGGGTGAGACGCTCGTCGTGCTCGGACCCTCCGGCTCGGGCAAGTCGACCACCCTGCGCATGATCGCCGGGCTCGAGACCCCCGACGAGGGATCGATCGAGCTCGACGGAACGGTCGTGAACGATCCCGTGCCGCGCGTCGCGCCCGAGCGTCGCGGCCTGTCGATGGTGTTCCAGAACCTCGCGCTGTGGCCGCATCTGACGGCGGCCGAGAACATCGAGTTCCCGCTGCGCTGCCGCGGTGTGTCGCGTGCCGAGCGAACGCGACGCGCGAGCGAAATGCTCGCGCTCGTCGACCTGCCCGACCGCGGCAAGAGCGCCCCGTCCGAGCTCTCGGGCGGCGAGCGGCAACGCGTCGCGCTCGCGCGCGCACTCGTCGTCGAGCCGCGCATCCTGCTCATGGACGAACCGCTCTCGGACCTCGATCCCGAGCTCGCGGCCGGGCTCGTCGAGAAGATCGGCGAGCTCACGAAGGCGCTCGACATCACGATGATCTACGTCACGCACGATCAAGAAGAGGCGATGAGTCTCGCGACGCGCGTGCTCGTCATGAATCACGGTCGGATCGAACAGATCGCCCCCGCTCGCGCGTTGTTCGAAGCACCCGCGTCGCGCTTCGTCGCGAGCTTCGTCGGCTATCCGAACCTGCTCGACGGAACGCTACGAGCCGACGGCGCGGTCGACACGCCGATCGGTACCGTGCGCGTCACGCCGGCGACGACAGAGAGCGCGAGCCGGACGGCCGGACGTGCCGTCACGGTCGCCCTTCGCGCCGACG
>JAUIME010000905.1 GCA_030433195.1 bacterium | reverse complement strand
CCTCCGCCTCTCGCCGCGACCGAAAGCTCGACGTATTCACCGATACGACTTCGTTTCGGCCGCGACGACTGGCGGGAAATCTCACGATTCCAGCTCGCGTCCGTTTTTCAACGGGCTGTTAGGGTAGAATCGAGGAATCGCGTATCGCCGGGGAACGGTTCGATCGCGAGAGGAGACAGTCGTGAGACAATCACTGCTGAAACGATCACTACTGAAACGGCCAGGGATGCAACGGTCACGGATAGGCATCGGTCTTGCGGTCGGTGCCTTGGGGATCTTTCTGGCTCAGGGGCTGCGGGGCCGCGACGCCGATCGCTCCGCCCCGTATCCGATGCCGGACCCCCTCTACAAGATCGTGAGTCTCGTCCCGACGACCGTGGTCAAGACGGCGACCTCCTGCACGTTCATCGATTGGTCGTCTCGCGGGCGGTTCGTGAAGGTGTATCGCAAAGTGCGACTCTCATCCGACGTTCCGTGGTCCGGCATGAAGATCCAGCGTATCGAAACGTCGTTCGATATCTCGCAAGCGGTGGGACTCTGCGACGGAGAAGGCCGGCTCGGCGAGATGTTCGTCTGCGGGACCTACGAAACGGGGATTGCGACGATCGAGAAGTGGTTCTTCTCTTACCGCGAACGAGAAGGTCGCAAGCCAGCGGAGCCCGACGTCTTCAAGACGGTCGTCTACCAGGGAACCGGAATCGGTTCGATCGCGGCGATCGAGCCCGACCCCTCGGGTCGGTTCGTCTTCGCGCTCGGTTACGAGTCGGGAACTCTCTGGAGGATTCAGCGTTCTCTAGAAGACCCGCTAGAGGTCGTCGCGGATCCCACCACGCTCGCTGCGCTGACGACGATGAAGTCGATGCATCGAGCCGTTCACTCCGTCGAGGGCGTGAAGTACCGGCTGTTCGAGACTCCGCGTCGCGAATGGAGGCCATGGGGGGATGACGACGATCCGATCGTGGTCGTTCTCCATGATCCTGACGACGACGGCGTGATCGATGCGAGCGAAGCGATCGACCGAGCGACGTACGAAGCTCGGGGCTACGACCGTTGGGACACGTGGGCGGATCCTTGCATCACGTACCACTGACCCGCATGATTCATGAGATGCCGTGTGAAGCAGCGGCCCATGAAGAATGCGGGTTGACCCGGGTCGCGAGTCATCGTTCGTAGCGAGGCAGAGATCAGCGTGGATAGGCGCGCATCATGGCTCCCGCCGTGCGACGCCGTCGTGCTCTACGCATGGCCGATGCCCGGATGCCCAGGGGTCGCGTGAACGAGGTGCCGGTAGACGAGGTGCCCGCCGAGACCGGATCGTCGTTCGGCCGCGAGCCGAGGCCGAGGAGTGCCGAACGAATCGGCACGTCGCTCGGCTCGGATCGCAACGCGAAAAACGAGACAGGAGCAAGCCGGGAGCGCCGCGGACGCACGCCGTCGCGCGAACGCGATCGCGAACCGGTGTGCTTGGCGGCGTGCCCGAGATGGGGATCTGCACCCTGCCCGGCAGCAGGGTCAGCGGAATCGTGGTCGGTGGACGCTTCGGGTGACGTGGTCGATCGCGCGCTCATTGGATGAACACGTCGATGGCTTCCCACAGCTTCTTCGTGCGCTGCTCGAGCGGGAGGTTGGCGGACTCCCAGAAGAGCGCTTGCGCGCGGTCGAGATCTTCGCGGTCGGCGTGGATCTCGTTGATGAGCGCGAGCGCGTTCATGACGATCGCGAGCTCTTGCTCGTCGGTGACGTCACCTTCGAGCTTGCGGCTCTCGATGTCGGTGCGGATTTCGAGGAGCGCCCACTGGAATGGGCTCAGGGTGTCGGTTCGGGTGTTCGCCATGGCTTCGCTCCTGTCGCTGAGGTTTTTTGGGTCTTTCTACCCTCAGGGACAGGCATGACACAAAGTGTCAT
>JAUIME010000121.1 GCA_030433195.1 bacterium | reverse complement strand
CACCACGGGAGGCAACCAGTCATGAAGGGGATCGTCAACACTCGGCTCGACAAGAAGCTTCCATCGATCTTGTCGCAGCAGGGTTTGCTCGAGCCTGGGGAGATCGAGACCGCGATCCAGATGGCCAAGAAGGACGGCAAGCCGCTCAGCGTCGTGCTGATCCAGTCCGACAAGGTCAAGGAGAGCGAACTGCTCGGCGCGATCGCGCACGAGGTACGGATCCCGCCCATCGATCTCGAGAAGTTCGAGCCGGAAGTGTCCGTGCTCGAGATGATCCCGCAGGAGCTCGCCGCGAGCAGCGGCGTGCTGCCGCTCACGAAGATCGACAACGTGCTCACGGTCGCCGTGTCGGACCCGTTCGACATCGTGCAACTCGACGACATCCGGCGTGTGACGGGATCCGAGCTGCGGCTCGTACTCTCGACCGAGACGACCATTCAGAGCGCCATCGCGTCGTCGTACAGCACCGACGACCGGCAGATGGAAGAGCTCTTCGAGAACGCGATCGAACCCGAGATCGAGTTCTCGGAAGACGAGCTCGACTTCGAGAACATCAACCTCGAAGATCTCACGGGTGACGCGTCTCCGGTCGTGAAGCTCGTGAACCTGATCATCTACAAGGGCATCCGCGACCGCGCGAGTGACATCCACATCGAGCCGCAAGAGAAGCGCATCCGCGTGCGCTATCGTCTCGACGGCGTGCTCACGGAGGCGTTCACGCCGCCGAAGAAGATGCTCAACGCGGTCGTCTCGCGTGTGAAGATCCTCTCGAGCCTCGACATCGCCGAGCGCATGCGTCCGCAGGACGGCAAGTTCCAATTGCGCGTCGAAGGGCGACAGATCGACTTCCGTGTGTCGGTGATCCCGACGATCCACGGCGAGAAGGTCGTGATGCGTATTCTCGATGCCGACAACCTCGCGCTGTCGCTCGATCTGCTCGGCTTCGAGCCGCACTCGCTGGATCACTTCAAGCATGCCGTGGTGCAACCGTACGGCATGATCCTCGTGACCGGTCCGACCGGTAGCGGTAAGTCGACGACGCTGTATTCCTCGATCAAGGAAATTCTCTCGGTCGAGTCGAACTTCGTGACCGTCGAGGACCCGGTCGAGTACCAGCTCGAAGGCGTGAACCAGACGCACGTGAATCCCAAGCGCGGGATCACGTTCGCGGGCGCGCTGCGATCCATCCTGCGTCAGGACCCGGACGTCATCCTCATCGGGGAAATCCGTGACGCGGAGACGCTCGACATCGCGGTGAAGGCCGCCCTCACGGGCCACCTCGTACTGTCGACGCTCCACACCAACGACGCCGCCTCGACGGTCACCCGTATGGTCGACATGGGACTCGACCCGTTCATGGTCGCGTCCTCGGTGGTGCTCATCGCGGCGCAGCGACTCGCTCGAAAGCTGTGCGACTCGTGCAAGGAACCGCTCGAAGACGTGCCGCCGCGCGATCGTCTGTTGAAGATCGGCTTCAAGCCCGAAGAGATCGACAGCATCACGCTGCACCGTCCGGTGGGATGCTCGCGTTGCAGCAACGGATACAAGGGCCGTTTCGCGCTGCTCGAAACGATGGTCATGACCGACGAGCTCAAGCGCCTCGTGATCAGCGGGGGCTCGGCCGTCGACATCAAGGAAAAGGCGATCCCCGAGGGGATGATGACGCTGCGCCGGGCGGGACTCCTGAACGCGCTTCGCGGTCGGACGAGTCTCGAAGAGGTGCTGCGAGTCACGATGGCGGATTGACGGCGGAGAAACGCGATCCCGAGGAGGACATTGGATGTCGCAGTTCAAGTACACGGCGAAGAACGCGTCGGGCAGCATGGTCACGGGAGTGATCTCGGCGCGCGACGACCGCGACGTCGTCGCACGTCTTCGCGAGAAGAATCTCATGGCGCTCGAAGTCGCGCCGGCCGCACGTCGCGGCGGGGCGTGGATCGAAGCGTTGTTCAAGCCGCGCGGCAAGGTGAGCGGACGCGTGAAGCGACGCGACCTCGTCTTGTTCGTGCGTCAGCTCTCGACGATGATCTCGTCGGGGATCCCGCTGCTCGAGTCGCTCGAGATTTTGAAGGAGCAGGCCGAGAACCCGGCGATGGTGACGATCACGGGCACGATCGTCGAGGACATCCGATCCGGTTCGGACTTCTCGCAAGCGCTCGAACGCTACCCGAAGGTGTTTTCGGGGATCTTCACGAGCATGGTGCACGCGGGTGAGGCGTCGGGTCAGATGGACACGATCCTCATCCGACTCGCCGAGTACATGGAAGCGAGCGAGAAGCTGCAACGCGACATCCGCTCGGCCATGACGTACCCGGTGATCTCGCTCGTCCTGATCTTCGCGATCGCCGGCTTCCTCATGATCGGCATCATCCCGAAGTTCCAGACGATCTTCGAATCGTTGTCGATCGAGCTGAACCCGGTCACGCAGTCGATCCTCAATCTGTCGAACGCGATCAAGAGCTACTGGATGCTCATCGCGGGCGCGATGGTCGGCCTCTTCTTCGGTGCCGGCGCGTTCCGCCGTACCGAGTTCGGTCACGGGGTCACGGACTGGACGATCTTGCGCATTCCGGTGTTCGGGAGCTTGTTCCGCAAGGTCGCGCTGTCGCGATTCTCGCGAACCCTCGGCACGCTGATCCGCAGTGGGGTGCCGATCCTCGAAGCGCTCGACATCGTGACGCACACGGTCGGGAACAAGGTCATCTCGAAGGTCGTCCTCGAAGCGCGCGAGAGCGTGCGCCAAGGGGACACCTTGAGCGCGCCGCTCGCCAACTCCTCCGTCTTCCCGCCCATGGTGACGAAGATGGTCGGCATCGGCGAGAAGTCGGGCGCCATGGAGACGCTCCTCGAGAAGATCTCCGAGTTCTACGACGACCAGGTCAACGCCGAGGTGAAGAGCCTCACGTCGATCATCGAACCGATCATGATCGGGGTCATGGGGATCGTGGTGGGGGGGATCGTCCTCGCCGTGTTCCTGCCGATCTTCCAGCTCGAGCAACAGCTCGCTACGGCGCGCTAATACAAAATATCCAAATCGTATAAAAAGAGGTTGACCCCCGGAAAGTCGGGGCTATACTTCCGCGACTTCATCGAGAACCCGATCCAAGAAGGAGCGAACGACCGAGAAAGACCGCGCACGAAACACAGCTCATCGAGTCGAAACTGCTCGCGGCAAAGCTCTCGAAAGGGAGTGACGCAAAGCTACAGGGCCTAACCCGAACTGGGTCGAAACTGTTCGGAACGGCAGCCAGTTGCCAGTTGATCTTGGGATCGAACGGAGATTCTTCGCCGTCAGCCCGAGCTCCAGGCGACTGGGACTCGGGCTTTTTTCGTGTCGAGGTCGACCGTCGTTCGAACGGTGCAGACCATGACTCGAGACAATCGCAATCGCTGCATCGCGTACCCGTGCACGGGACTGTTGATCACGGTCCTGCTCGGTGCCGGGTACTTCCAACCCGAAGGTGAGCCTGATCTGGGCACTTTGATAAACGGAGCAGATATCCTTGCGAAAGTTGGGGCACATGACAAGGCGATTCAAGAGTGTGAAAAGGTGCTAGAGAGAGATCCTGGGAATCTTCAGGCTCACCTTATTCTCGCCTTTTCGCACGACCGAAACGGAAGTTACGCCGACGCCCTCGACTTCTACCGCAAGGCACTCGAACAATGCTCCGCGGAGGATCAGCGATTCGAGCTCGAGCTCACGATCGCCGACCTCCACCGTCGCCACGGCAAGCCGCAGACTTCGATCGTCGACACGCAACGCGTCGAGGAGTCATTCGGCTGCACGCATCGCACGCGACTCGTTCGGGCGCTTGCCTTCGAGGACGCGGGCGACATCGATCGAGCGATCGCGCTGTATCGCGAAGCGGTCGCCGATCAGCCCGAGGACGCGACCGCGCGCTTCCACCTGGCGCGAGCGCAGCTCGAGGCGGGCCGCTACGAGACCGGAGCCGAATCGCTCCGCGACTTGATCGCCTCTCACGGAAACGCGCACGACGCCTGGTACTGGCTCGCGTGCGCCGAAGCGTGGCTCGGCAACGACGAGGCGATGTACGAAGCGCTCGATCAGGCCAAACGCTACTCGCTCGGAACCACCCGTAAAGAGGTGCTCGGCGAGTATGCCTTCACCGAGGTCATCGATACGCCTCGGTTCCAAATGTTCTTGAAAGACCTCTATGCGAATCAGGATTCCGCGTCCTCGTGAGGGCGAGGGCCGGATCCGACCAGAGGAAGAGTCGCAACATGGGAGTTCCAGTTCAGGTACGTCCAAGGGTATCAGGAACCATCGAAAGGAGCACGAATCGCATGCGGAAGGACAATCAGGGTTTTACGCTTATCGAGTTGCTCATTGTGATCGCGATCATCGCGATCATCGCGTCGATCGCCATCCCGAACTTGCTGAGTGCACGCGTGAGCGCCAATGAAACGGCCGCGATCGCGACGCTTCGCAACATCGCGTCGGCGCAGGCGCAGTTCCAGGGCCGTGCGCACAACGACAACGATGGCGACGGCGAAGGTGAGTACGGCTTCTTCACGGAGCTTTCGGGTTACATCGAGCCGCGCGTCAACGGCGACGTTGCGGCCGACGTCATCAACCCGCCGGCTCTGTCGGGTGTCTTCCAGAACGTCCAGGCGGACGACGTGGGCGAAGGTATCGTGACGAAGTCGGGCTTCATCTTCAAGATGTGGCTGCCGGGTGACGCCGGAGCGCCTGCGGCCGAGAATCCGACGGACGGAGCCGGTGGTGGTGGTGGCGTCGGTGGAGTCGCGCCGAACGACAACATCGCGGAAGGCGTCTGGTGCTGCTACGCGTGGCCGGCCGTCAAGGACTCGACGGGTTCGCGCGCTTTCGTCGTGAACCAGTCGGGCGACGTTCTCATGACCGACAACACGGTCCAGGAGTACAGCGGTACGGGTACCCCGCCGGCGGCCAGCGCGGCCTACTCGGCGGCGGACGACCTGCGGGAGCCGCTCTCGATCAACGGGATCCCGGCTGACGCGCAGGATGCCGGCGTTTGGCGTCCGGCGAAGTAAGACCTGACAAGAACACCGATCCCCTTTATTGTCGTACCAGTGTAAGTGCGGAGGACCATCCGACGATGGTCCTCCGCTCGTTGGATTTACGGCCCGCCTCTTCGGAGCGCGGGCTCGTTTCGTTGGTGGGGAGGGCGGCGATCGGCGCGAAAGAAGCGCGCCCGGTCAATCGGCGAGCGGATTCGCGGCGTCGATCGGGAGACCGAACAGTCGGATCGCGTTCGCCGTCGTCGCTTCGGCGAGCCGCGTCGGCGTCGTCGCGAGGCAGTCGGCGAGGACGCCCGCGGTGTGACGTACGAACGAAGGCTCGTTGCGGTTGCCGCGCTCGGGCACGGGCGCGAGGAACGGGGCATCGGTCTCGAGCAACAGACGATCGATGGGCACGAGCCGCGCCGCGTCGCGAAGCGCTTCGGCGCTCTTGTAGGTGACGTTGCCCGCGAACGACAAGTGGAACCCGTGATCGAGGAGGGTGCGGGCGTGTTCGGTCGTGCCGCCGAAGCAGTGAATGACGCCGTGGCGGAAGTCCTCGTCGACGAGCACTTCGATGAGCGGATCGTAGGCGTCGCGGCAGTGGATGATGACCGGCAGCTCGTGTCGTCGCGCGAGCGCGAGGTGATCGCGGAACCGCCGCTCTTGGATCTCGAACGGGCACGAGTCGCGGTAGGTGTCGAGCCCGGTTTCGCCGACCGCCACGATCTCGTCGACGGCGCCTTCGAACACCTCGAGAAACGCGTCCCAGGTCTCATCGCTGACGTTCGCCGAGTTGGGGTGGATGCCGAGCGCCGGGAAGACGAACGAGTGCGTGCGCGAGAGCGCGAGCGTGCGGCGACACGAGTCGACGTCGATGCCGATCGAGACGATCGCTTCGATGCCGACGTCCTTCGCGCGTTCGAACATCGCGTCGCGGTCGTCGTCGTAGGCCGTGGCGTCGGTGTGGGCGTGGGAATCGATCAGGCGCATGGCGGGCAGGCTCGTCGAGTCGGATGCGGCCCCACTCGAGGGCTCGCGATCGGGCGCGGATTGTAGCATGTCGGCTCCCTTGTCCTCGGTCGGTCGGAGCCGCCTACGCGCATGATTCTACGGTGTCGCCATTCGCTGTCGGACGACTTCACGTTCGCCCAGGGAATCGATCTGCGGATCGAGGCGGATCGTATCGTCGAGCGGGGTCCGCGCCTTGCGCCGCGTGACGGCGAACGCATCGTCGACGTCCCCGACGGGATCGCGCTTCCGGGTTGGATCAACCCGCACGCGCACCTCGAGCTCTCGGGCATGCGCGGCGCGCTGCCGCGCGAGGTCGGGTTCGTGCCGTGGGTGCGCGAGCTCGTCGCGTTACGCCGTGGCAAGGACGAGGCGTGGTTCGATGCGGGGATCGACGCGGGCCTTGCCGAATCGCTCGACGCGGGAACGACCGCGATCGGCGAGGTGACGACGTCGGGACGAACGGGCGCGCGCGTGCCGGCGACCGGGGCGGCCGTGTACCTGTTCGAAGAGGCGATCGCGTTCGATCCGGCGCGCGCCGACGCGATGGCCGCGGCGATGGCGAGCCGCGTCGAGGGAACGCCCGAAGGGCACGCGACGCGCCGCCGCGCGATCGCGCCGCACGCACCGTACACGGTGAGCGAGTCCCTCTTCGGCAAGCTCGGCGACTACGCGACGCGCCGGCGCATCCCGATCAGCGTCCACGTGAACGAGACGCCCGACGAGCTGCGGATGTTCGCGAGCGGCGACGGCGCGTTGTTCGAATTCTTGGAGGGGCTCGGCGAGATCCCGAGGGATTGGTCGCCGCCCGGCATGTCGCCGATCGCGTGGCTCGACGCGATCGGATTTCTCGCCTGCCGGCCCGTCCTCGTGCACGCGAACTACCTCACCGACGACGACATCGCGCGCGTTCGCCGCGCCGGATCGGTCGTGGTATTCTGCCCGCGCAGTCACCGGTTCTTCGGTCATCGGGACCATCCGTTCGCACGGCTGCGGGCCGCCGGCGTGCCCGTCGCGCTCGGCACCGACTCGCTCGCGTCGAACGATTCGCTGTGCATGCTCGAAGAGGTTCGCGAGCTGCGCCGGCAGTTCCCCGATACGTCGCCCGAAGCGCTGTTCGATTGCGCGTTCGGCGCCGGCGCGCGGGCTCTCGAAGGGGCCGCAGCGAGCGGTTCGAGTGAGGAACGCGGTCGGTTACGCGTCGGATCGCGAGCGGACGTCGTCGTGTACGTGGCCGATCGGCCGGTCGACGATCCACACGCGGCGGCCGCCTACGTGCTGGAAGAGGCCGATCGACCGCATCTCGTCGTCGCGGGCGGTGTCGTCGTGCGCGCCCGTGAACCGTGGTTGCGTGATCTCGTGGAATCTCCAGAGGAGTGACGAATCGATGCTCGACATGAAGACGATCCGGGAGAACCCCGACGCGGTTCGCAAAGCCATCCGCGACAAGAAGGAGAAGGGTGACGTCGACGCGATCCTCGCCTCGGACGAGCGACGGCGCAAGATCCTCACGGAGCTCGAGGCGCTGCGCAAGCAGAGCAACGACGCGTCCAAGGAGATCGGCCGGCTCATGAAGGAGAAGGCCGACGCGTCGGAGGCGATCCGCGCGCAGAAGGAGGTCTCCGCGAAGGTGAAGGAGTTCGAAGCGGAGCTGCGAGACGTCGAAGACGAGCTCGAGACGGCGATGCTCGTGCTGCCGAATCTTCCCGCGTCGAACGTGCCCGTCGCCGACGACGAAGACGGCAACGAAGAGGTGTCCCGGTGGGGCGAGCCGCGCGAGTTTTCGTTCGAGCCCAAGTCGCATGCGGACCTCGGCAAGGAGCTCGGGATCCTCGACATCGTCCGCGCCGCGTCGATCGCGGGGTCGGGTTTCTCGCTCACGCTCGGCGCCGGCGCGCGGCTCGAGCGCGCGCTCGTGAACTTCATGCTCGATCTGCACACGCGCGAGCACGGGTACCGTGAGATCGTCCCGCCGGTGCTCGCCAATCGTGCGACGATGACCGGCACGGGGCAGCTCCCGAAGCTCGAAGACGACATGTACCAGCTCGACAAGGACGGGCTGTTCCTGATCCCGACGGCCGAGGTGCCGCTCACGAATCTGCACCAGGGCGAGATTCTCGAAGGGGCGTCGCTGCCGCGCTATTACACGGCGCAGTCGTCGTGCTTCCGGCGCGAGGCCGGCGCCGCGGGCAAGGACACCACCGGCATGACGCGTGTGCACCAGTTCACGAAGGTCGAGATGGTGAAGCTCGTCGCGGCCGACGACGAAACCGCCGAATCCGAGCTCGGGTCGCTCGTGGGGTGCGCCGAGGCCGTACTGCGGGCGCTCGAGATCCCGTATCGCGTGCTGCGGCTGTGTACGGGCGATCTCAGCTTCGCGAGCCGCATCACCTACGACCTCGAGGCGTGGGCGCCGGGTGCGGGGCGATTCTTGGAGGTTTCGTCGTGCAGCGAGTTCGGCGACTTCCAATCGCGCCGCTGCAACACGCGCTACCGGGACGAGAACGGGAAGGCCCGCTACGTGCGCACGCTCAACGGATCGGGTCTGGCGATCCCGCGAACCTGGATCTGCGTGATCGAGAACTATCAACGCGAGGACGGATCCGTACAGATTCCCGAGGCGCTCGTTCCCTACATGGGCGGTGTGACGGAGATCCGCCCGGAGGAGTAGGGGCCGGGATCGGATGCCGCGTCGTCCCGGCGATGGGGATGCCGAGGTCGGCCGAGCGCGTCGCGAGGCATGGGCGTCGCGAGGCATGGCCGTCGCAAGGCACGGGTGTCGCGAGGTATGGGCGTCGCCAAGAAAGCTCGATTCGATCGCTAGTTGCCTACCCGGTAGGGGGTTGCGTAGGTTGACAGCTATCGGCGATCGGGCTACAATCCCCGATTCGCACGCGGAGAGACGTGCGAGAACGAACCGCGAGACGCGGGTAAAAGCAGCTCACCCCCCGGAGGGTTTTCAGCGATGACCGATCCCACCCCGACCACCACGACTCCGAACCAGCCGGCCGGCAGCGGCGGCGGGGGCGGCGGCAAGGGGGGCCTCGTCGTGGCCCTCGTGATTGCCGTCGGCCTGTTGCTCGTCATGTCGTTCCTCTGGGCCCAAGAGAAGCAGAAGGCCGGAGGCGGGGCGTCCGACGCCCAAGTCGAAGACCTGCGAACGCAGCTCGACGACATGGTCCTGCAGCGCGATCAGGCGCTCAAAGACCTTCGCAAGGCTCAATCGACCCCCGCTCAAGACGCGGGACGCGTCATGGAGCTCGAGGAAGAAATGAAGAAGCTCCGCGCCGAGGCGCGGTTCGCCGAAGAGCAGCGCGAACATGCTTCCGAGCTCCTCGTCGAAGCGCAGCGCCAGCTGATCGACTTCAAGCGTGCCGTCGTCGAAGCGGATCAGAAGATCCAGGATCTCCAGAACGGCGGCGGCTGAGAGAGTCGCGCCGATCGGCGGATCTGCACGGGTGGACCGATCCGTGCGCCGTGCGGGTGTGTAGCGGCACGTAACGTATCTGTGGCGGCACGCAGCTGTGTAGCGACATGTATACTGGGGTTCCACGGACACCGAACCGACAGGAGGGAATATGTCGCTGCAAGAGATCGCCACGGGCGCGGCGCCCGGCGCCATCGGCCCCTACTCCCAAGCCGTTCGCAAGGGCAGCTTCGTCTTCTGCTCCGGTCAGATCCCCATCGATCCGTCGACGGGCGAGCTCATCGAGGGCACGATCGAAGACCAGACGGATCGCGTGCTACGCAATCTGTCGGCGGTCCTCGAAGCTGCCGGCAGCACGCTGCGCGACGTCGTCAAGACGACGGTCTACCTCGCCGACATGGGGGATTTCGCAGCCATGAACGAGGTCTACTCGCGCTTCTTCGAGGCCGATCCGGCGCCCGCCCGCGCTGCGGTCGAAGTCGCGGCGCTTCCGAAGGGTGCTCGCGTCGAGATCGACGCCATCGCGCTCCTCGACTGATCACTCGCTTCGACGGATCGCTCGCTTCGACGGATCGCTCGCTTCGACGGATCGCTCGCTTCGACGGATCGCTCGCTCGACCCGATGCCGAAGCCTGAGAGAAGGAAGGCTAGCCGTTCGCCTTCTTCCCGGCGCCTTTTGCCGTCTGCGTCTTCTTCTTGGTCCCGGGCTTCTTCTTGGTGCCGGGCTTCTTCTTGCCCGGATTCTTCGTGGCACCGGTCGTCGAGGATGAGGCCT